>CAIYXP010000365.1 GCA_903930145.1 uncultured Methylococcaceae bacterium | reverse complement strand
GACGGGGGTTTCGCCGGGTGTTATAAAGAAAGAACTATAACCTGCCGTGACTACTAAATTTCGTATCATTGACAACGCATACGTCATTGACGTATTATCGGCTTGTGCTTACCGTAATTGAAACACCTACTTTTTCTAAACTATGGCCAGATTAAGTGAAACAGAGCTTTTGGAAAGGGACGCGAAACGTAACATAGCAGAAGAGCTTTTGCAATCTGTGAATGAGTTTGTCGCAGGGCAAGGAACCCCCGTTCCTGTCTCGCCCGTAGTCGTTGCGCGAATGAAAACTGGCTTGTCCCAACCAAAATTTGCAGAGCTTTTGGGTGTTAGCACACGAACCCTCCAGGAATGGGAGCAAGAAAGACGCAAACCTTCTCGTGCGGCGAAGACGCTTATTAAAATAGCGATATTGCATCCTGAAATTTTGCGGCAGATCAATGTCTAGGATTGCGCTTTAAAAAGGACGAAGCCAAGGTAGTGGGACGAGTTGAACTTGCGAAGCCCATCATTCACGGAAGCGCCTCCTTCTTCTGAACTTCACACGAAGTCAATACGGCGCACGGGTACTTACTGTATTACTTTATCCGGGTATCGTTTAATATGTAGATGACGAAATCGAAGAGAGCGACAATCTTATGCAATGGCAAGAAGTGTGCGAACACCCCAGTTTGCAAAATTTACCTTTTAAAATCGAGCTTAATGAATGGGGGCAAATTATAATGTCACCCGTTAAGGTATATCATTCCGCCTTTCAAGGTAAGATCACTCGTCTCTTGCCAGAGTATGGGGTTGTTCTTCCTGAGTGCGCAATTGCAACAAGCAAAGGAACCAAAGTAGCCGATATCGCTTGGTGTTCCGAGCAAAGATTTCAGTTGATCGAACACGAAGCAGAGTGTTCCATTGCCCCAGAAATTTGTGTTGAAGTCATTTCCTCTAGCAATACAAAAATGGAAATGGAAGAAAAAAGACAGTTATACCTCTCGGCTGGAGCTATAGAATTTTGGGTTTGCAACGAAGAGGGGGAGGTCAAGTTCTTCGATGCCAAAGGACAATTAACGACATCTAATCTAGTGCCTTCATTCCCTAGCAGAGTCAGTATAACCGTTTAACAATTCACTCCACCAACCTGTGCCCGTTAAACTGTTTGGTAGAAATTAGAGAAAAGCCTTTTTGACGATTGCGAATTGCTTCATGCGATTGACCTGGGATCAATGGCGGCTGTGGACTAGGGGATAACTCAGTTGTGATATATAAGCTCAGCAATAGTCATTTTATTTCAGAGAATCGGCAATTTATCCGCTTTCTTAAATACGCCTTTGCCTTGAGTATTTTCACATTGCTTTACTCATGCTCAGATGAAATTGAAGAAACCCCTGCCAACCCCCTGAATCTTAACTTATCCAATTTCAAAAATTGCAGGAGCAGTTTTTCGATCAATAAATTATCGGAAACCCATATCGATGGGAGTACCCTGCTGTTTCGGCTCACGGCAGACTCAGCCATGGACCGCCCACGTTCAGGGGAAATGGTTTTATTTAGGAATTATTATGAAATTTATCTTAACAACATGGTGTTGGATCAGCCATTAAAGGAGCGCTTCGCGAGATTGGATATGACTAGTTTTGACAAGGCCATCAGGTCATTAGATGACGGGAATGATGAAGCGAAACCGGCTAAATCCAATGTGTTGGACTTTACAGAATGTTCGCTGAATCGAGTGCTGGTGGATGGTGTGAAAATCAATATTACGCCGCCCAATCAATCGCCTATTGTTTTGATGGCAGGTCGGGCAAAAATGGGGATGGATACCACTCTGATTAAATTTGAACAGAATGTCAACCTTGACGCGGTGAAATGCAAGCTGTCTTCTCAGACGGCCATCTGGTCAAACAAATACAGTG
Organism: uncultured Methylococcaceae bacterium; assembly: GCA_903930145.1. Classification (GTDB taxonomy): domain Bacteria; phylum Pseudomonadota; class Gammaproteobacteria; order Methylococcales; family Methylococcaceae; genus Methylumidiphilus. Next base: position 6,223 of record CAIYXP010000365.1, on the reverse strand, counting down.
GAATATTCTTCCCCAATACTTATGTAATGAATGGTATAACTCATAAAAAGGGTGATTTCTTTCAAATCACTAAGCGGGGGAAATGCGTTAAAGTACTTCCCACGCCTAGTGTTGAGTATTTGGATATGTTAGATGAAGTTGAAAATAACTTGTCTATTCAAGTTCCCTTCATCAAAGGATTTGGCTTTTAAAGGCGCTGTTTAATCCATGACGCAGACACAATCATTTAACCTATGGTATTACTTGGTATTGTTCTCGATTGATAAAGATTAAGTATTGACAATACATAAAAGTAAGCGTTTAATTTCCTTAGTATCTAGGGAGTAAGTGATAATGCCACTAGATGCTAATCAGAAAACAATCTATGAGGAAGAAGAAATGTCAGCATTAATGCATAAAAACCAGAAGGTTAGGACAGCAACTGTGTTAGCCGCCGCGCTCATTGTCGCATGGGCAGATGGGGCGGTTGCCGAGAGTATCAAAGTGGAACCACAATGCCCTTCGACCATCACGCCGGGAGCAAATCTAAAAGTTGAGTTAAAGCTTACCAACACCACTCAAACTGTCACTCAGTTGTGGAGCGGTGGCTCCTTCGTCATTAGCACGGGAAAGACCTACAATATTGCCAAGACCGGTTTGTTGACCCATTTAGGTAATCTAAACGTTTTGGGTCCGTATGTCATACCGCTGAAACTTACCCTCGAACCACAGGCACCCTACTCCTACAATCCAAGCCAAGGTTACATCCCCCCTCCAGATGTGCAATCGGTGACCACAACAGGTTACTTGAATGTGGCATTTCCAGCCAATGCAGTCAGGGGAACTTTCACCCACATTGGCATACAACTTTTTGATGAAGCAAACAAATCACTTGGCCTTGGAGATTGTTTAATTCAGGTGAATTAAGGAGAAATAGAGGCGGTGTAGGGAATGCGGTGAGAAAACGCCTAAAACAAATACCCCGCAACCGCCTCAAACCCCGGTATCTTGGCTTTCGGTTTGAAAGAGGGAACTTGCCAGGCTTGATCGTCCTGCCCTAGGATGTGTTTCGCCAGCCATAAACCTTGACCGCGTACCGGGGTGACATAGGCATAGAGCTTGCCGTCTGGCAGTTCAGCGGAATCGCCTATCGCGTAAACATCATGGTCGGAGGTGCTGGTGAGGAATTCATCGACGACTATTCCCCTGCGCGTTTCCAAACCTGCCTCAATCGCCAGTTCAATCCTAGGCCGGAAGCCGCAAGCCACGATGATGCCATGAAAGCCTTGCACCGTTTCACTTTCCAGATTGACTGACAAATCCATCTCAGAACCAGAGAAACCTCGCACGGCTTTATCTAACAGCACTTCGATGCCAAGCTTGTCGCGTAGCACACCGAGCAAGTTGACGGAATCCTCCTCGACCAATTGCCTTTCCATCAAACGGGGCAAGGCGTGAAACAAAACCACCTCATCCCCTGCTTTGGACAAATCTGCGGAAATCTCACAGCCTATTAGCCCACCGCCAATCACCGCCCAACGTGGTCGGGGGTGACGGGAAAGGATTTTTTCGCGCTGACGGCGAAGTTTGACCAAGTCCTCCAAGCTGTTCAGCACATTGAACAGGCTTGCTTGGGCGCGGAAAGGCGGGGGAATCAGGGCATCAGAACCCGTTGCCAACACGACTTTGTCGTAACTTAGCGGAGTTTCTATCCCGTTTTTGCGAAAATGCAGCGTCTTGGACGAGCGGTCCAAGCGCAGCACTTCCGCCCCGCTTTCCACGGCGATATCGGCGGCGACTAAAGCCGCAAACGATTTAAGCACAATTTTGGTTTCGATGTCGCCACGACTGAAGCCATGTGAAAGCAGCGGCCTTGAATAATACCCGCACTTTTCGCGAGTTAACAAGGTGACATAAAGTTGGCGTTCAAGTTTAAGAATTTCCTCGGCGAACGTGACACCCGCTATTCCCGACCCTATCACGGCTACGTGCATTGACATGAGTGTGTTCCGCTTAATCGACCATCAATTCAAAATCATCCTTGCTGGCCCCGCAATCGGGGCAAACCCAATCTTCGGGTATATCTTCCCAACGAGTTCCCGGAAGTAAATTGGAATCGGGGTCACCCGTTTCTTCGTCATAAATGTATCCACACACGACACACCAGTATTTCTTATAAGACATTGTTTTCTCCGTTGAGTTAAGCCATTTCTTTGGCGGTTTTAAAAATTTCTTCAGCGTCTAGGATTAAATCATTTTGCTCGAACAGGCGGGCGACGCAAGCGCGTTGCAGGGCAAGTTTGAGGCTGCCAAAACCTAAAGCACCCCAAGCTATTTTGCCATGACGCAGGATGCCACGATCCATCATGTCCATGCCACCTATCCCTAAAGGCGGCGTGGTGTTGGCATCGGCAATCAATTCCAAAGTTGGGCTATCCCGCCAGTGTTCCTCGTGTAGCAACTCAACCCCTGCTGCGCCCGTTGCGAACACAATGTGCGCCCCTTCGATGAGTTTGGCGCGGGTTTCCATGTCGGCGGCGGCAGCGGGTGTCAAATCGATGCCAAAGCGAAGCTTCATGTCATGGCACACTTTTTCGGCTTGAGGCAATTGGCGGGAAGAGACAATGACCTCAGCAGCACCTTCCAAGGCAAGCATGATTGCGGCCCGCTGCCCCACCGGGCCTGTGCCAGCCAAGACCACCGCTTTTTTTCCCGCAATATTGTTGCTGCCAACCATTTTGGCGACGGCTGCTGCGGCTGTGGTATTGCTGCCGTTGCTATCAAGCATCACCGAAACCCGAAAATTGCCAAAGAATTTAGCTTTAATGGCTTCCAATAAGGCTTGACCGGCGGACATATTGCTGCCCCCGATAAAAAGTGCCGTGTTTTTCTTATCCTTGGGGGCGCGTGTGAAAATGGCCCCCTCGACCAGTGCGCCCACCGTGTCCGGTGTCAGTCCGCCATGTCCGATCACTTGGTCGGCACCACCATCGTAGGCAACCACGGTGTCGAACACCGATGGTCGCGGGTCGGTATCTAATTGAAATAATAACTTTTTCATTATATATCCTGTCATTGATGACTAGACGCAAAAGTCTGGCATCAGGGTTTGGTCCATAAAGTGACAATTATATATTCCTTAGCGAGACAGCAGAAGTTTTAGGTCTAGTGTTTGGCACTGCTTTATAATCAGGGTCTATTTTAAAGCATTTAGCGAATAATCAGGAGAGCCTTCGTATGATTAAAGACAAACCGATTCAGCAGTTTCTCGATGAACTCGCCAGCAAAGCACCCACTCCGGGCGGTGGCAGTGCGGCAGCGATCATGGGTGCCATGGGTGCGGCACTGGTTAGCATGGTTTGCAACCTGACCATAGGCAAAAAAAACTACGCAGAAGTTGACGTGGAAATGCAAGCCATTTTGGCAAGGTCGGAACACTTGCGGACTAGTTTAACCGATATGATACGGGCCGATGTGGATGTGTTTGGTCAAGTCATGGAAGCTTATGGAATGCCTAAGGATAGCGGTGAAGAGAAATTATTGCGTAGCGAAGCGATCCAAGCCGCGCTGAAGGCGGCTACGGACGTGCCTTTAGCTTGTGCCAAGGCCAGTGCCGAGGTGATAGCACTCAGTCGGATTGTGGCAGAAAAAGGCAACAAAAATGTAGTGAGCGACGCCGGTGTGGCGGATTTGGCAGGATATGCAGCATTGAAAAGTGCTGCGTTGAATGTGTTTGTCAATATTTCCTCCATCAAGGATGAGGCTTTTGTACAGGATCGATTGGCCCAAATCAACACCCTCTTGGCGGATAATGAACTATCTGCTGCGGAAATTTACACGGCTGTGAAAAGCAAACTCTGAAATCAGGAAAATCTAACTCATGACCTTGACCCGTTTAATGTTGTTGCCTCTATTGCTGGCCTTGCTGTTGCCTTCCGTTTACGCCGAGGAACCTGAGCAAAAAGCTTCAGACCCAAGGATAGAGGCATTGCAGCGTGAATTTGAAGCTGCATCCCAAGTGATGAAACAAGCTCAGCAGAAGGGTCCCGTTGACATTCCCTTGCTCGATCAAGCAGTATTGCGTTTGCCAAAGGGGTACACCTTCGTCCCCAAGGCGGCGGCGGCACAGTTTATGGCAACCATGGGCAATCAGGTTGATGACAACTTTTTAGGGTTGATTCTACCCGAGGCGGAAGAAGCGGATTGGGGGGCAGTGTTAAATTACGAAAAGTCTGGTTATATTCGTGACGACGACGCGAAAAGTTGGAACGTCGAGGATATGCTAAAAAGCATCAGGGAAAGCGCCGAGGAATCAAACCAGACCCGCACCAGCCGTGGTCTACCCGGATTGGACGTGGTGGGCTGGGCTGAAGCGCCCAATTATGATGACCTCAACCATCGTTTAGTTTGGGCGTTGACGGTCAGCAACCAAGGCGCTCCGGCAGACGAACCGAAAAGTGTCAATTACAATACCTACGCTTTGGGAAGAGAGGGATTTTTCAGCTTGAATTTAGTGACCGCCAGCAACGAGTTGGATCAGCGCAAACCAGATGCGGAACATTTGCTGGCAGCGCTTGAGTTCAATCCAGGCAAACGCTACCAAGACTTCAATGCCGACACCGATGCTACGGCGGGATTTGGTTTGGCAGCTTTGGTGGGTGGTGCTTTTCTCGCCAAAAAGTTTGGATTGTTCGCGATTGCTTCGCTGTTTATTGCTAAGTTTGGCAAATTCATTCTCATAGCCGCTGCTGCCTTGTTTGGCATTTTCGGCAAACGTTTCGGTGCAAAGAAAGGCGGAGGGATGGATGCCTAAAGTAAGCATTGGTCAAAACTCACCCAACTGAACTTTTTTTACGAATAAGCAAAGCTTATGACATAGCATTGGAGCGTCAAACAGATAAAAATAATCTTCCGCATCCCGTACCTGACCTCAGTCATTAAAGCTGTTGCTTTATTTCTTGGGCCATCTGGTACATGAGATCGTCCTTGTTTGGATAAAGTGCATCCCTAGGCACTTGGGGGAAGGTTTCGCTGCTCCAAAAGTCTTTCGGGTGGAAATAAAACTTTGCCACAAGTCGCAGCCCAAAATCTATCTCGTAGGCTTGGTAAGAGTCTGACTTCATGAAGCTATCATATTCAGGATATTCGCCAAGCAAATAACCTTCTTGAATATGTGGGCGAATGGCTTGGGGCGGGCACACGCTAGACAAGCGAATGGTTTGAATGCCGGCCTCGGAACTTGCGGTGATTCCCCCGCTTATATTGGGTATGCCGAGCACATAAATGAAGGCTTTGTCGTTGTGATTGTCCATGGAGGCAAACGACGCGGCGATGCGAATCGAATGAGTCACATCCAATAGCGGCGTGGCGCAAATTTCATAATGTTGGATGATCGCCCAGCGGAGGACACGATTGCGCTGAATGGGTCCTTTTCCCAAAAAATTATGGCTCACATAAGCCTCAGTCAGCTTTTCCTCAGCAATTTGTAAGGTTTCAAAGCGTTTGAGCAAGACTTCCTTGCTGGGGTTTCTACCCTTGGCATCAGGCCGAAACAGACTGGATTTGATCGTGGTGTTTTTCTGTCGATTGTGAAAATCCCCATTTTGTCCGCGAAACAGCAGCACGTTATTTCGGTTTCTAAATTGAAGTTCGGCAATTTTAGTGGCGAGGTCCAAATAAGACTTGACTGGGCAACCTTGACCTTTACGCACATCAGTATTGCTGGCAACTTTGATTGATCCGCTTTCGTCAAAAAATGACCAAAGCTCGTATTTTCCAATAGTTTCCATGGCACTTCTCTCTAAAATTGTCTGGGTTGGGCGTTCCGGGAATCATACGTCCATCTGCTTGCCTATGATTCGGTAATTTTCCTAGCCAATATGTTGAGGCTTCCTAGCACTGCCATAGGGCCAAGCAAACTTGCAATTTGCATAACCACCTCATCCGAATCTATGCAGAATTCAGTTTTGATATAATCATAATCAGAGGAACATGCTGTGCTATCTATTCGCTCGGCTTGAAATCCAGTATCTTTCAATAACATTTGCAATGTCTGTTTGGAAAAGTAATATAAATGGCCAGGAAAGTGCCTCCATTCCCATTTATGAAGTTTGTGGCGACCTTGGAATCCTCCCCCATTAGGTACATATATAGCCAGTAAACCTCCCAATTTTAATAAGCGATTGGCAAATTGCACGGTTCTTTTCGGATGAAGATTATGCTCTAGGCTATGTCCCATCAATAT
>CAIYXP010000364.1 GCA_903930145.1 uncultured Methylococcaceae bacterium | reverse complement strand
CGCCGCGCCATCTGGGCTGGCAAGTATTTCGTCAACTCCAAAACCGGCGGCGACCGGTTGGAATTATCCTGCCGTGACTGGGATGCCTTGCTGGATCAACTCGTGGCAGTGGCGTAAAAAGGCCAAAGTCGAGCGTAAGAGAGTATGGTTATTATACCCCCTAAGTCGATCAGTATAAAGATCACTTAAGAAACCTCTCGGTGTGATGGGGAGGCAGCAATGTCTTCTCTTCAACGATGTTGACATTTCAGGCATGAATTACTTTTTTACACAACCAAGCAGAGAAATTATGACAATGAAAACCTTGACCCAACTGACCATAACCGCTGCCTTGCTTGGCATGAGTGGGATTTCCCACGCTGCCTTGACCACCACAGTCGGGCCAGTTGACTTCAATGGCGGCGCATCAGTGACCGCCACTTCCAATAGCAAGTTGACCGCCACTGCCAATAATGACAACGCGACGGCAGCGAATGTTTTGCTGGGCCAATTCGATCCCAGCCTAGGTGTCCTCACTGGGGCCGATCTGAGCTTAAACTCCAGCCGCATCCAAGCCCTCTCAGGCAGCGGCGCGAAATCCATGGGACCGGGTCGAACCGCCAACGGCAGTGGTCTCAGCACTGCCGCCCTAGGTGCCCCCGGTGTGAGTTCGACCTTCACCCCAGCCATCACCCAGTCCGGCACCGGCTGTAGCTTGGCGATGGGGCATAGTTCATCCTCTTGCTCTTGGGATGCGGGAACTTCTTCGGAGGTTGCTACAAATTCCACCACGAGTGTGAGCAGTGCCGACTTGAACAGTTACGTGGGTGACAGTAGCATCAACGCCACACTCTCCCTTCCCAGCCTAGCGGCCACCAGCACGCTATCGAGGACGCAAGGTGGGCCGAGCAGTTCGACCAGCACCTATTCGGTTGACTGGTCCGGCAGTGTCCAAGCGGATTACACCTATTTGCTGCACGCTGCGCCCTCCTTTGCCGATGCTTCCACGCAATCCAGCTTGAGTTTGAATTTTGGCACCGTGCTGCAAAACTCCAGTGTCGCGCCCTTGGCTTTCAGCCTTTACAACTTGGCCGATCCCAATCGCAACGGTGTGAATCTGGACTCCTTCGCATCCTCGGGGGATAGCGCAAAGTTGACCACCGATTTGGCGATATTCACGAATCTGCTCCAAGGCGGCAGCAATAGTTTTGCGGCTAATCTGAACACCTCCACCATCGGTGCGTTCAGTGCTCAGTACGTCCTGAATTTGTCCGACTGGAATCCGGGCGGAGCCGCCAGCAACACGCTTAACCAATATCAACTGACGTTGAACCTGACCGGGAATGTCGCTGCTGTCCCCGAACCTGAAGAATACGCCATGATGCTGCTGGGATTCGGCATGGTTGGCTACCAGATCAAGCGCAAACAGAAGAAGTTAGCGAAAGTAGTAGTGTAATCCACCATCTGGCGGAAAATACAAAGGCCACCCAGTTTTCTGGGTGGCCTTTTTTTCACAAGGTGGGGCTTCGAACCCATTTTCCACCTATGAAAATACCAAACCCGATTCATTCAGGCACCAGCCAATTCACTTTAAACCCGCCTTGGCCCTGCTGCGACATAGCTTGCCATAGCCACGGGCCGAAGGCTTCCAATTGCCCGTCCAGTTGCCAAGGCGGGTTGACAATAATCATCCCCGTGCCATTCATGCGCAATGGCATTTCTTCGTCATATATCTTCAACTCAGCCGACAGGATGTTACGAATGCCGCTGCGAATCAATTGCCGGTGAAACCAGTCCACCGTCTGCCTATCTTGAATCGGATACCATATCGCATAAATCCCGCCTGACCAGCGTTTATAAGCTTCGGTCAATGCCTCCAATAATCTGGCCCTTTCATCCTTCAATTCAAAGGCCGGGTCTATCAACACCAAGCCGCGACGTTGAATCGGGGGCAAATACGCTTTCAGGCCATGATAACCGTCCAGCATTTGGACACTCACCTGGCGATCCCTGGCAAATTCCTCCTTTAAATACTCCGCATCCTTGCTATGCAATTCACATAACATCATGCGGTCGGCAGGGCGCAAGAAGTGGCGCACAAATAGCGGCGATCCGGGATAGGCTTGCAACTCTTCGGTGGGATTGATTGCCCGCACCACCGCCAAATAATCCCGAACGGCTTCCGGGGCATCCGCCTTTTCCCACAAGCGGCTGATGCCTCCGTTGAACTCGCGGTTCTTTTTTGCCATCACCGAGGTGAGGTCGTAGCGACCCGCCCCGGCATGGGTATCCAAATAGAAAAACGGCTTGTCCTTGCCAAGCAGCGATTGCACCAATCGACATAAGAGGATGTGTTTAAACACATCGGCGAAATTGCCGGCATGAAAGCCGTGGCGGTAACTGAGCATGGGAAAGTTCCAAAAAGTCTAACTTGGCAAACAGCATACCACCACCCGGCAATCGAGAAATCAAAATCAATCTGTCATTTTTCTCTAGCCACTGGACTGGACTAATGCCAAAATACCTTCGGAATGGAAGTGGGTGCGACGAAACGGCAGGGCCGGACTTCTTCGCGTAGTTATTTTTTGCGTAAAATGAGGTAGTTTTATGTCACCTAAAGAATTGTGTTTCATGATTATGCCATTTGGCATCAAGGAAACTGGCGCTGAACCTCCACTACCAACGAAAATCAATTTCGATGCACTATGGGAAAAAGCCCTGCTGCCCACCATAGAAGCCATGGGTTATCAACCCATACGCGCAGACCAAGATCTGGGCGCACTCATCATCAACGAAATGCTAGAACGGCTGTATTTTTCCGATTTGGTGTTGGCCGATCTGACCATTCCGAATGGTAACGTCTATTACGAGGTTGGCATCCGTCACGCAGCTAAAAACGAGGGCTGTGTGTTGATCAGTGCGGATTGGTCAAAGCAACTATTCGATGTCGCTCAGATGCGCCAGGTGCGCTATCCCCTCCCAGTGGCCGAAGTCAGCGATGAAACGGCTAAGCAGATACAAGCCATACTCAAAGAAGGCATAAAAAAACTCAAAGACGGTCAAACGCCTATGTTCGAAGTCCTGCCCGGATACCCCGGCAAAGTCGCCACGGATCGGGCTGGCGTGATCCGCGGATTTTTGGAAGCCTTGTCGAACTTTCAAGCGCAAGTTCGCAGCGTTCGCCATGCCCCTGTCAGCGAACGTAAGAGCCTTGCTTTGGCACTGCACGACCAACAACCCGCAGAGACAGCCCGCATTCCAAGCGTGGCACTGGAAATTCTTTTTCTGTTGCGGGACTGCGCAGGCTGGCAAGAAACCATCGACTATATCGACAATCTGCCAAATTCCATTCGGGATTTGGCCGTAGTTCGCGAACAGCGCTCTCTCGCACTCTCAAAGACGGGCGACCATTTGGATGCCATCGGCGCGTTGGAAGAACTCATCAAAACCAGCGGAGACTCGTCCGAACGCCAAGGGCTGCTCGGTGGCCGATACAAAAAACTCTATGCCAATGCAGCAGCACCAACCGATAAGCTCCGCTTTTTGAATGAGGCCATCAAACATTACGAAAAAGGCATGTCGCTTGATCTGAATGACTATTACCCCTCATGCAACTTGCCCGCCCTGTACAGAGAGCGTAAAAAGAAAGGCGACGATGCCTTGGCGCAACAAACCGCCTTGGTTGCGCGGCTGGCCTGCGAGCGAGCCATCCAACTCAAATTGGATGATGATTGGACCCGCCCTACCCTACTCGGCCTTGCTTTTTTTGAAGGCAATGTCGAGCGCCTCGAAGAATTGTGTTATGAGATCGAAGTCGCCGGTGCTGCCACTTGGAAACTCGAAACCACGATAAAGGATTTGGAAAGAATCGTCGGACAAACGCCAGACCAGTCCATAAAAGCCGAATTGCAATCGGCCTTGGATAGGTTAAAAGCTTTGCTACCCCCAGAAACTGACGGCAAATAATCCTAGGGCATTAGCAGAGGTTAGAAAAATTGGGAATTCACCAACATGTGAACACCAATGGAAGCGAAATAACCCAATAGGATGACGGGGAACCACTTCAAATGGGCAAGGAAGGAATAGCGACCATTGGTCAATCCCAGCAAACCAATGCCCGGAGCCGAGCCAATGGCAAGCAGACTTCCGCCCACACCTAGCGTCAGGGTCAATAACAACCATTGACCCTGAGGGATGTCCGGGTGCATATTCAATACCGCGAACATCAAAGTTCCATTATCTGCAAATAAAGAAAACAGCCTAAAAAAAGCTTTAAAGACTTGCCTTGTGCGCCTAGGATTGCAACAATCCTACTATTTATTACGTAGCTCAAAGGCCCAACTCATGACTGCTCCTCAAGACTCCTCCTCTTCCGAACTCCATGCTGAAGTCCTCGTCCTCGGCGGTGGTCCAGGCGGCTATACGGCTGCCTTCCGAGCCGCTGACCTAGGCAAAAAAGTCGTGCTGGTGGAACGCTATCCGGTACTGGGTGGCGTTTGCCTGAACGTCGGGTGCATTCCATCGAAAGCCCTCTTGCATCTCGCCCATGTCATTCATAGCGCGGAGGAAGCAGCGGCTTTCGGAGTCAGTTTTGGTCATCCAAATATCGACTTGGACAAGATTCGTGATTGGAAAAACAACCGGGTCGTCAAAACCCTGACGACTGGCCTGAGTGGGCTTGCCAAGCAACGCCAAGTCACCGTGCTGACGGGTGTGGGCCAATTCACCACAGACAAAACCCTGAGCGTTGCCACGCCAGAAGGTGAAAAAACGGTCCGCTTCGACAATGCCATTATTGCCGCCGGTTCGCAACCGACGAAAATCCCCGTGTTCCCCAATGAAGACCCGCGCTTGATGGACTCGACTGGCGCATTGGCCTTGGCCGACATCCCCAAGCGGCTATTGATCGTCGGCGGCGGCATCATCGGCTTAGAAATGGCGAATGTCTATCATGCTTTAGGCTCGAAAATCACCGTGGTCGAATTGATGGATCAACTAATCCCCGGCTGTGACGCTGATTTGGTCAAGCCGCTGCACCAGCGTATCGCCAAACAATACGAAAATATCTTCCTGAAGACTAAAGTGGCCAAAATTGAGTCCACCGAAGAAGGCTTGAAAGTCAGTTTTGAAGGCGAAGGCGCACCGGAATCCGACTTGTTCGACCGGGTGCTGGTCGCGGTAGGCCGCAGACCGAACGGCAAGCTAATCGGCGCTGAAGCCGCCGGTGTGACGGTGAACGAGCAAGGCTTCATCCCAGTGGACGACCGCCAACGCACCAATGTTCCACATATTTACGCCATCGGCGACATCGTCGGCAACCCCATGCTGGCACACAAAGCCACGCATGAAGCCAAGGTTGCGGCGGAAGTCATTGCCGGTCATCATTCCGCATTCCAAGCTCTCACCATTCCCTCCGTCGCCTACACCGACCCAGAACTGGCATGGATGGGCTTGACCGAAACCGCTGCCAAAGCCCAAGGCATCGCCTACGAAAAGGCCACCTTCCCTTGGGCGGCGAGCGGTCGCGCCTTGGGTACGGGCAGGCGCGAAGGCTTGACCAAGCTATTAGTGGACAAAGACACCAAACGCATCCTCGGCGCGGGCATCGTCGGGCCGAATGCCGGCGAGTTGATCGCCGAAGCCGTGCTGGCCTTGGAAATGGGCGCGGACGCGGAAGATGTCTCCCTGACCATCCATCCCCACCCTACCCTATCCGAAACCTTCGCGTTTGCGGCAGAGATGATTGAGGGGTCGATTACGGATATTTATGTGAAGAAATAAGTTGTTAGCAGAGGCTAGACCGACTCGGTTTTTAAAACCGAGTCGGTCTTATTTGCTATTAAACCCAAAGAGCGACATTAATGGAAAAACTGATT
>CAIYXP010000363.1 GCA_903930145.1 uncultured Methylococcaceae bacterium | reverse complement strand
TCCATCTATGCGTTCTTCAAGCTTGAACTGCTCAAGATCAAGCATCAACTCAACCATTTCGCGCTTAAGAGCAAACTTTACATCAAAGCCCTGCAAGCCAGTTTCGCAGAGCTTCAACGGCTCAGTGCGTAACATCAGTTTTTAATAGGATTAGCATTATTAGGGAATGTATCCGTAAAACTCTCTATTTGCAAGCATACTTTTTCGATATTTTGTTGCATTGACCTAGACTTCGCCAAGACCGGAAAATTTGAGGCGTGCTAAGTTAAGCGGGGTCTCAGATTTGCTAAACTTTGGAAATTCCCGAAGGGGTTCCAGCGCCAGATATCTGGATTCCAGAATCGGCGAGGAGGTCGGTCATTCGGCTTGATTTATCGGTGAAAGACTGATGAAGGCGATCCAACGATTAACGCCAAACAAAGCCCCTTGCCTAGCGCTGGAGGTTCCGGCATATTCTCGGGTGCAATGCGGCAAAGGATGCCCGAAACCCTGTGAGAGTTTTTGTCCGTTTGTGCAAAAGTGCCCAAACTGGGCAACATGGCCCCTAGCGACCGGGCCTAGGGTAAGGATTGACTTCAAGAAATATGGACACGACGGGATATGGATTGAATTCCGCATCAATAACGGCGAGTGGGCTTTCCTCGTCATTGACACCGTGAAACTGTATTATGACGAGCGCCCGCTGGTTCCCGGCAACGCCCACGAAACCCGCGAATACCGACTGCGCTGGTGGGACAAGAGCGAACCCCATGGCGAGTGGAGCGCGGTGCAGAAGGCGGTGGTGGGAATGTGAACAAACTGCTGCTGTAGGTCAGTCGCGTCTTATTGTGTCCGACATTCGGCTTATGTTAGACAACGGTGAAGCTGTTGCCCAACCTACAAGGCTCGTGTATAACGACGCGCGCGGAGCATGGGAACGAGCAATGTTTTTTTTCTGCGGGTCACGTTGACAAATTAATAAATAGAGGCGTAAAGTTTTAATCATACAAGTCGCAGGCATAAAGCAATACTCAATAAGTGGTTTCTAATGCAAAGTTAGGCGATTGGGTGGCGGACTGAAATCAGCTTAAGAACTCCCCATTATCATTTTTTCTAATCTTGATAAATAATGACAACACCATTACCTAAAAAAACAAAACCTTTTACTGAATTAGTTGTTGCTATAGTTGGAGCCTTCGTCGGAACAATCGCCGGAGCAATCGGAGGATATTATATTTTCCAACCTTCTGTATATGCAATTTTTCACTGCACTCCAATGGAAGGCGAAGCACCACTTCAAATAAAGTGCGACAATGAGAGTCCTTATTATTCAAAGGCGATATGGGAAATTGACGAAGAAAAACCAATTGAAAATAAAAACACAATTGAGCCTAAATTTAGTAAGCCGGGTGATCACAAGATAACATTGACGGTTTTGGGTCACGACAAAGATTCAAAAACAAAAACTATAAAAGTTACTAATTTACGGTCGCTTAGCGCAGCAACAACTCTGAAGATTACTGCCACGACCTCCGAAAACAAAGAGATTGAAGAGAAGCGGTTTCAGGTCAACTTTATGAAAGATGATCATCCAGTGTTATTTGGTAGTAGCGGGAGAGATTATTCTGAAATATTTATCCCAGATGATGGTTTTCATTTTACTGACGTTCATTTTGCATCTAGTAGCGCAAATCATGCAAGTGACCCAAGTGTTATTATTGCTCCAAATGGCTCATCAATCACTATTTCTTCCCGAATTGAAAGCGGTCCTCAAATGGATAGATGGCGTGGATGGCTTTCCGGAGTTCTAATTGCAAAACAAGAAAGAGTAATCAAATACAAACAAAATATTGAAGTATTACCAAAATTGGTCTTAGATCGGTTTGGTAAATATTATTTGCAACAGTCAATCGATTTGGCATCTTTGTCTAGCATAACTATTTATGATGCTATAACTGGTGTTGTATTAGCAACTGGTAGTCCAACTAGTTCTCTCGTTTCAAAAGATAAAGACATTGTATTCTCGTTTGAGAATAAAGATGGACAACTGGTTATGGAAGCTAGAAAGTCAAATTGAATTTATGGTATATATAAAAAACAATTGGTCAGGTCTTACTTTTTGACTTTCTCTTATGGTAGGAGCCTCTGTTACCAGATGCCCCGGCACAATCCCGGACGTGCAGTTTTCCCGCATACGGTTCTTCGTTCGTACTCGCTTTCGCGTCGAGCAAATTTTTCATGCATATACCGAAGCGCGGCGGGGTTTGCAACCCCACTGCTTATGTTTTGTGCAACCCCATGAAGTCAGAGGCAAGGCGCTAAACGTTACGGACGGGATTACAAATCCCGTCCGGCTGCGTAACTGCCTTGCAGTATTTGATTTTAGCAGCTTCCAAGCGTCTAGCACACCGAACATTCAACAAAACGATAGCCCGCTGTTTTTTCCTGTTCCATGATCTAAAAATGATGCGCCGTTTACGCCAACCAATCAAAGGCCAGCCCATGGGCGCAATAGGCATAAGCCGTATTGCGCCCTTATATCTACGGCCCTTGGGAACCAGTTCAATTTCGATCAAGCCGCCTTTATCATGAAATCCACATGCACCGCATCATAGGGGAACACGAATTTCCCGTCATCGGTCTTATCAATCAATCCCGCATTCAATAGTGCATGCACGTCGCCATGCACGGCTTTCACGTCCCGCCCGACGCGCCGCGCTACTTCGCGAAGCGAAACCGGACCCGCGCCTGTCATGGCTTTGATGGTGTCCCAACGCTTCGCCGTCAATACCTTCCACAGCAATTCTGGCGTCTCGAAGCTGATGCGCGGTTCGGTGGGAGTAAGCGTCTCCATGGCCGTGGCGGCATCCGACAGCGTGTCTACCAAAGTACGCACATCAAGGGTCACCGTGTTCATATTGCCACCTCTTTATGTCGTCAAAGAAATCTGCCATTAATTGGCGCGGGCTGGAGAACGGGTAGGCTTCCTCAAGTTCCCCTAGGTGTCGATGGTCACCCTTGCCTGCCTCATTGTCATAACGCAACACGCACTGACCCCCTGCAACAAATGCTAACCTATATTTAAACAGATGCTGACTACCGGGAAGTGGCTTGGAAATTTGCCAAATTACGACTTCGGCAAAAGCGTTTTCGGCAACATTGACCCGCCGCTTGACCAATTCTATGGCTTTCATGTTGGAAAGTATAGCAACAGCAAATCGTCATTGTCACCACCTAGGCTTAGGAATCCCAAGAAGAAAGGGCTCAGGTCTTGTTGATTGCATTTAGGTCAGAAAGGGGGAAATAGGTTCTAGTCTTGCTGTATGCTTATCTGGTTTTCATTATTTTGCCAAGCTTTAAGGCCACAAAGCGCAATAAGTGTAAGCCTTAGTGTGCGAAGCGCGACGGGATGACAAATCCCGTCCGGCTTCGGTGTAAACATCACCGATGAACCCGTAGTTTGGATTGCGGAAGAAACAATAGGGAATGTCGGATTTGATGAACGCCCCGGCCATGGCGACAATTTGCCGGTCGGCGACGGCCAAAAAATGGATGGCGAGATTGTCGGCATACAAGCCTTGATACTCGATCATCAAGTTTTTTTGCGGGTTCTACCCCCTTGAAATCTGGCAAAAAGTATAATTGGCTTTTCCCCAAGTTTGAACTTTTTAGTGAACCGCCATTTTTAGCCAGCCATTAC
>CAIYXP010000362.1 GCA_903930145.1 uncultured Methylococcaceae bacterium | reverse complement strand
TTAGCGATGGGCATTTTGATATTGCAGTAGTAGACCCACCTTATGGAATTGGAGCTAACAAAATGCAACTTGGTAACGGTAAGCGTAAGATTTACAGAGGGGAAGCCGATTGGGATAATGCAATACCTACTGCCGAATATTGGGCGCAGCTGTTCAGAGTATCTAAAAATCAAATTGTGTGGGGTGGAAATTATATGGCTGAACATTTAGGAAATACCAAGTGCATTATAATTTGGGATAAAATGACATACATACCAACTATGAGCCAATTTGAGTTTGCTTTTTGTAGTTTTAATAAACACCCTAAAATGGTAAAAGTAAACTCAACGGACATTGATAGAATGCACCCAACACAGAAGCCAATTAAGCTATATGATTGGTTGCTTCACAATTACGCAAAAGAAGGCAATTTAATTTTAGATACTCATTTAGGAAGCGGAAGCAGTAGGATAGCAGCGTATAAAGGCGGGTTCAACTTTGTAGGATTTGAAATAGATAAAGAATATTATGAGAAACAAGAAAAGCGTTTTAATGACTTTAAATCACAATTACGGTTGTTTTAGCACGGTCGCTGGCATTGCTGGTAACAGTCGCATAGGCATCCGCCTTAGTGGTGCTTATGCTTTGTTATAAATTAAACAATAAATGATGGAGGTAATACAAGAGCATATCTACGACATCAAGTCTGAGTCAATGTATTGGAGAATTTACTTTACACAAATATCTTTAATACCTTTGACGAATGAGGAATATCATGAGGTGTCTGCAAAAATTGACAAGATCCTTGAGGACTTGGAAGCCCGGAGAAAATTTATGGGTACTGGTAATTAATTTAATCTATAGAAACAAATGACAAAACGTGAACAAATAGCTACAGAATTGCTGGCAGCAATGATCATAGCAGCACAAGGTAAAGCAATGAATACTCTTGTGGAAAAATCAGTTATTCTAGCCGATGAACTAATTGAGGAACTTGATGCTACAGAAGAGTATCATGGTCCTGATATCAAAGTAGTTTAGCATGGCATGCATGGATATTAAACCAGTAAAGTATCAATGTCCTGGAGGACCATTGAACATCAACAAAATGATCATTGATATGACCATTGAACAAATCAGAAATTATACACCTATATACTTTTAAAAATGGAACAGAAGAATAACAGTGGGGCGATATTCAAAAACGACAAGAAGACAGCCGAAAATCATCCTGACTACAGAGGCAAGATGGTAGTAGACAATAAGGAGTGGGAAATCTCTCTGTGGCTCAGAGAATCAGCCAGGGGAGTGAAATACTTCAGTGCTGCAATCAAAGAGCCTTGGGTGGCACCAACTGAGACACCACAGCTACAGAGTACAAGTGATAAAATAAAAGCTGATACAAATGATTTTGACGATGGACTTCCCTTCTGATGTCAGCTTAAGTGATTGGATGAGAGGAGAGCTTCACAAGAGGCTCTCCAATCGTTACAAGCTCACTCATCTCTCAGAAGATAGTGATCTAAACTACTCACAGCTATGGCGCTTTTCTAATGGCAAGCCAGTATCAGAACAATTTCTCAATGAGGTATTCAAATATTTAATAACTTCGTAATGTGTTCTGGAACAGAGAAGCATACAATATCGCACTCAAGATCACTGGTGGATCAGAGTTACACCGTGACCTTGTGTCAGATGTGTTCATCATACTCAGCCAGTACAATATCTCAGATGCCGATCTACCAAAGACCTTCGCAAGGTTTGCCTATAACCAGTGGAAATGGCCTGGTAGTGAATTCAACAAGAAATTCAATCCCCCAATACGTCTCATCCCATACGAGTCAGATGTTGCCTCCAAAGAAACAGATGAAGACATATCAGAATATCAACAGTACCTT
>CAIYXP010000361.1 GCA_903930145.1 uncultured Methylococcaceae bacterium | reverse complement strand
GCAATGGGTGCGCACCGACGAGAATGCCCTGCTGGCTTCGCTGATGGGACGGGATGTATTCAGTGACCCCTGGAACCAGTATCAGCTCCAGCATGATGCGATCGCTTCGCTCCTGTTCATTCTGGAATTCCTTGTGAAAAACAATGGTGCAATTAGTGAATCAGTAAAAATGTTAAAATAGAAATTTGGGAGAATACTATGAGAATATCGAAAAACCTACGATCCATCCTCGTCTCACTGGCTTTTGTGCTTTCTGGAACAACACACGCGGGTGTGTTGGCGACGTTTGACGACCTAGCTGCCCCACCGCCCGTCAATGACAAAACTTGGTTGTCGGAAGCCAATAACAATAGCTCGGTTTACGATGGCATCCTATGGGACTCGCGGTTTGCCGTGATTGGCGACGAGTATAAAGTGAGTCCATTTGGTCAGTTGTTCGGCATTCCCCACTCGCCTCATTATTATGTCATTAATGGTGACGGGTCGTCTGGTTTGACCATCACAACTGGCTTGGTGCTGACGGGTGCTTGGTTTGGACGCAATGAATATTATGGGTATGGTGCTGGCGCGGATCAAGTCACTATCGTCGCATTGTCGGGGGTAAACCAATTAAGTTCCGTGGTGTTCGATCTGCCCGTAACGAATCCGGGGCAGCCCGAGCCATTGTCTTTTGTCAACACTGGAATATTTGGCACAATGCCCGGTATCACCGGGTATCGCATCGACCGCCGTGATACAGGGGGTGGGCATTGGGTGGCGGACGATTTTCAATTCAGTGAAACCAATAAAGTGCCGGAACCAGCAACAATATTGCTATTGTTCGGCGGACTCATTGCCTTGGGCTTAAGGCAAAATCGCCACTGACAATGGTTTGTCGGGTGTTGCCGTTGTAGGATTTATTCAAAGCGATATTGCTTAGGCACTACAATCACGCCTTTTTGTGAAAGGGCAAAGCGCTCCTCATCTTTGGCTGAGTCATAGCCTATCTTTTCACCGGGCGGAACCTTCACTCCCTTGTCAATGATGCAATGACGCAAACAAGCCCCCGCGCCAACCGTCACATGGTCAAACAGAAGGGAATCTTCAACGACCGCCCCTTCTTCCACCCGAACCCTTGTCGATAGCACTGAGTTGCGCACGATACCGCCAAGAATGACAGTGCCGCTGCCCAGTATGGAATTCGTCAACTGCCCGTCTTTGCCATTTTCACTGGGTACCATGCGGGCCGGCGGACTTTGGCTGTGATAGGTGCGAATGGCCCAGTCTGCCTGGTAAAGGTCCAGCGGGGGCACTGGTTTCAGAAGATCCATGTTTGCCTCATAATAGGAGTCAATGCTGCCCACATCCCGCCAATAACGGTCAGGCGTGACCCTCCCGCGGGAACCGCCAAAGCGATAAGCATAAACCTTATGCGTCTGAATCATCAGTGGGATGATGTCCTTGCCAAAATCGTGGCTGGAATTAGGCAGGTCATGGTCGGCACGCAATTCACTGAGCAACGCATCCATGGAAAAAACATAGACCCCCATTGAGGCGAGGGCTAAGTCCGGTTCGCCGGGCAAAGGGATGGGGTGCTTGGGTTTCTCTTGAAAGGCAACGATTTTTTTGTCTTCATCGACCGACATCACCCCAAAGGCGTGGGACTCATCAATAGGCACTCTCATGCAGGCCACTGTCAAATCCGCGTTCTTTTCGTCATGGGCCTTGATGAGAGCGGCATAGTCCATGCGGTAAATGTGGTCGGCGGCCAGAATCAAAACTTTTTTGGCGCGGCTGCGTTCTAGGAGAAAAATATTTTGAAAAATGGCATCGGCAGTGCCGCTGTACCATAACGCACCGGCGCGCATTTGCGGGGGGACCATGGTGATGTATTCCCCGCGTTCTGGATTGAAGATGGACCAGCCATCGCGCAAATGCTTTTGTAACGAATGATATTTGTATTGGGTCAGGACAAGAATGCGGTGTACGCCAGAATGCAAGCAATTGGATAAGGTAAAATCGATGATACGATATTTACCGCCAAAAGGCACGGCTGGCTTCGCCCTATCGGCGGTCAATGGTTGCAGCCGCGATCCGCTCCCTCCCGCGAGGAGGATCGTCAAAGTTTCGCTTGGCATTGCGTCTCCTATGGTTTCTTCTGTGAGGTTTTTCGGCTGACTTCAGGTGTCTTGCCTAGCCACAATCATACTCACTATAACCTCATCCTGTACAGCCGAAATCAATCAAAATCCAAACAACTCCCCCAGTTTTTCACCGGGTGAGTCAGCTTTCATAAACGCCTCGCCGACGAGAAAACCATGTACGCCATGACCTCGCATTAATGCCACGTCAGCAGGGCTTAGTATGCCGCTTTCAGTGACCACGATGCGGTTGTCGGGTATCGACCATAGTAAACCGAGTGTGGTTTGCAGTGACACTTCAAAAGTCCGCAAATCACGGTTGTTGATGCCGATGAGTTTTAAATCCAGCTTCAAAGCGCGGTGCAACTCTTCCGCATCATGCACCTCGACCAGCACATCCATGCCTAGTTCAGCGGCTAGTTGGGCAAGATCGGACATAGTCGCATCGTCCAGTGCTGCGGCGATCAATAAAATGCAATCGGCGCTTATCGCCCTTGCCTCGACCACTTGATAAGGGTCAATTAGAAAATCCTTGCGGATCACTGGCAACGGGCAGGCATTTCGCGCCAGTTGCAAATAGGCTTCGCAACCTTGGAAGAAATCTTTGTCCGTCAACACCGACAGGCAAGCCGCACCGCCAAAGGCGTAACTTTGTGCGATTTCAGCCGGACGGAAGTCTTCCCGCAACACACCCCGGCTAGGCGATGCTTTTTTAATTTCGGCAATCACTGCCGGCTTTCCTTGTTTGATTTTAGATTCCATGGCACTGACGAAGCCACGCGGCGGGTCTGCCATTTGTGCCCGCTCGCGCAATTCAGCCATGGGGATTCTTTTTTCGCGTTCGGCGATTTCTTCGCGTTTGCGGGCTAATATTTTTTTTAGGATGTCGGGGGTGTTAGTCATAGTTGGTTCTCTTATCGATTTTCTTTGCTATATCTAGTTCGTCTTTATACACAAAATTTTTATTGATTGCCGCTTATTTTTCGATGCTGTAACATGGAACCATTTAACCGTTATCAAAAAGAGGTATGTTTATGGCACTAAATGCAGAAGTGACGACCCAGATTGATAGCGCGGTGAAAGAAGCTGCCACTAGCGTATTGGCAGACATGGGATTGACCATTCCAGACGCAATTCGTCTAATGCTGATTAAAGTGGCAAGCGAACACAAGTTGCCCTTTGATCCGTTGATTCCCAATGAGGAAACCATCGAAGCTATGAATGAGGCGAGGCGGGGTAATCTTCCGTCGTTTGATTCCATCGATGCGCTCATGGCGGACTTAAATGCGCCGGATTGAACCAACTAGCGCATTCACTTCTCAGGTCAACTCATGATGAATAGATTTAGTTGTTTACACATTTCCAGTCTCCAACGCCCTTCGCAAGGTGTCATTGATGAGTGCTTGGTATCCATTAACACCTGCCTTAGCTTTATACGCTCGAACGACGGCTTCATCTATCATTAGAGTGACTCGCCGCTTACCCAAGCAAAGGTTTGGTAGCGTGACTTCTAATGGCCTCAATTCTGAAAATTCGGCATCGGTTAGTTCCGGGCTATCTTCATCCGGCACCTCAGCCAAAGGTGCAGCATTCACTGCGACCCAATCGATTTCAGAGGGTTTGGCTTTCAAATTTTGCTTGCTCACGTCGGTTTGCCTTTCGAAAGGAAATAATGTTGTAGGTGAATTTCACAGTCAATATAATGCAGACAATCTTCTCAAAGTTTGAAGCAACAGGAAAAATCCAATATTACTCAAGTGACCGACTGACCCTCACCAAATCCTCCAACTTCTTCCTCCCCGCCCCACTCGCCAATATCTCCCTCGCCTTTTCCACCCCCGCCGCCAAACTATCCACCAGATTAGCCGCATAAATCGCCGCGCCGGCATTCAAAGCCACGATCTCAGAGGCGGGTCCGGGTTGGCCATCCAAGACTGATAGGATTATTTTAAGGCTTTCTTCAGCCGAATCCACGCCCAATGTTTCTAAGGAATTGCGATTAATTCCAAATTGTTCTGGCGTGATCGTATAGGTGGAAATCAAGCCGTCTTTCAGTTCAGCGACGAGGGTAGGTGAGGCAATGCTAATCTCATCCAAGCCATCCTCGGCATGAACCACCAACACATGCTGACTGCCCAATTTTTGTAACACCCGTGCCATCGGTTCCACCCATTTTTTGGCGAACACGCCTAGCAGTTGATTCGGCGCATTAGCCGGGTTGCTGAGTGGCCCAAGCAAATTGAACAAGGTGCGAATGCCCAATTCCTTGCGCGGTCCCGCCGCATGTTTCATCGCGCCATGATGGCGTTGGGCGAACAAAAAGCCGATGCCGGTTTGATCGATGCAAAGCTTCACTTGTTCAGGTGTCAGGGCGATGTTGACCCCCGCAGCTTCAAGGACATCGGCACTGCCGCAAGAACTGGACACCGAACGACTGCCATGCTTGGCAACTTGCCCGCCCGCAGCCGCGACGACAAACGCGGCGCAAGTGGAAATATTGAACGTATGCGCCCCGTCTCCGCCGGTTCCGCAGGTGTCAATGACATGCTCGCCGCTGATGTCGATCTTGCTTGCCATTTCGCGAATCACTTGTGCGGCGGCGGCAACTTCCTCCACCGTCTCGCCCTTGCTTCGCAATGCGACCAAAAAACCGCCGATCTGGGCCGGGGTTGCACCGCCGGTCATGATCGTGTGCATGATCTCATGCATGTCGGCGGCAGCAAGGTTTTGGCCTGACAGCAGGGCTTCTAGGGTTTGTGGGATATTCATAGCTTTTTCATCAAGGCAACGGGGATAAAAGGGCTTTCGGGGTTAAGGTCAGAGTTTACTTGGCTGGATGCGATATCAAATCCATCACTTCCATCGGGACTGACCCAAACAAAGCTTCATCGCCGAGAACCAACGCGGGAAGATCACAATAGTGACCGGCAAAATAGACCCGCAACGGCCTGATCATGGGTACGGATTTGCGGGAGCCGTCGGCGAGGATAATTTCCCGTCGGCTGACCCCTTTGAGATCATAGCCTAATCGCTTAGCCGCATGTTCGGGAATCGTCATGAACACCGCGCCTGAATCCACCAATACCCGAATCGACATGCGGCGTTGGGTGAATAAGTTTTCAATTTCTATGTCGGTGTAAGTGATGTCCATGGGAGGATTATCTTATCTTGAAGAAAATAGTGTAATCGTAGCCCGGATGAAGCGAAGCATAATCCGGGGTTTTGGTAATAATATTTCCCGCATTCCGCTTCGCTCCATGCGGGCTACATGCTTAAATTAATATCATCGAAAAGAGGATTTGAAACCGGATCAAAACCCAAACAACTTGCTCAAAGCAAACACCACGGTGCTGATGCCGGT
>CAIYXP010000360.1 GCA_903930145.1 uncultured Methylococcaceae bacterium | reverse complement strand
CCAAACCCCCCGACCGCAAGGCCAGGGGGTTTTTTTTTGGCTGTTAGTAACTGATTTTATTCAGCGACTTAGCATTGGAGCGTCAAAGCTTGCTTTGTCAGGCTAAGCAAATTTGGAATTCTCGGTTCTCTTGTTATCGAGGTCAGTTCAAACAACCTTGTCCTTTAGCACTTATCGTGGGGCCGTGCGATGCTATCATTATCCCATCCATGGCCCCAATCAACCTCTAAAGGATCACTGCTATGACCCAACCCAATGAAGAAGAACTCAACAGCCTCGTCGCCTTAGTCGATGAGCAACTCAATGCCTTGCAATCATCTACCGAATTCTTAGGCAACCCTACCAAAGGGGTCAAGCACAAGGGCAAGGCGCTGCCATCTGCGCCCAAGCAGCAAGCCGTGATTGAGAAAGCCACGGGTGAGGATTTCCCCAGCTTCTGGCAGAAATATCGCAAACAGGCCCAACGCGATCTCTGCCTGCCAGGCGGGTTGTTGCACGACCAATGGAAGAAATGGAAGGATTTGAACAGCAAAGACGCGGTGAAGATCAGCTATCTCTGGCTGGCAGCGATGGGCATCCCACAAGTCTCGATTGCCCCGGTTGCCGTGGCGGCGACGGTGTTTTTGCTGAATGTATTGATTAACATCGGCATTGAGGCGGTGTGCGAGGATTGCGGGGATGGCAAGGATTGATCGTTCCAACAATCCCCGTCAATGCCATTATGTTAGCGTTCGTAGTCCCGCCTTTAGGCGGAAACTGACCAGAAAGAACCGGCTGAAGCCGGGACTACGAACGGTCTTTGCAGGCTCAACAACATTCGCAGAACGAACCGGCTGAATATAACCTCAAGGAAAACCCATGACTTTGGAACTCAATCTTCGCTTTCCTTCCCCCGAACACGTCGTCGTGCGCTTGGGCGATGATGAAACCGCCGCGCTGACATTTGCCAACCCGTTCACTGACAAAGACCGCAAAGACTTAAGCTGGTATGTCGAGACGTATGGCAGCCGTTCGCTGGAAGGCGATGAACAAGAGGCCGGGCGCATTCAATCCCGCTTGCCACTGATTGGCAAAGCCTTGTTCAAAGCCGTCTTCGGGCATGAGGCAGCAAGGCGGCTGTTCAACGCCTTCCAAGACGAGGAAGGCGAAACCCGGCTGTTGACCATCAGTTCCGAACACCCGACCATTCTCGGCTTGCCGTGGGAATTGTTGCATGACACCACCACGCCCGACGGCACGCATTTGTTTCATGAGCAAATCAGCTTGCGCCGCCGTTTTGCCGGGGCTGGCGGTGGGCGCAAGGCGATGAAATTCACGCCCAAAGACCGCTTGAACCTGTTATTCGTGGTCAGCCGCCCGGAAGACGCGGGTTTCATCAACCCTCGCGCCGATGCCACCGCCGTACTTGATGCGCTGCAAGCAATCGGCATAGACCGCGTGACGGTCGAATTCCTGCGCCCGCCGACTTTGGACGGGCTGCTGGCCCGGTTGGACGACGGGCTACAGCCGCCGGTGGACATCCTGCATTTCGACGGGCATGGCGTGTTTGACACTGAGGGCGGCATTTTGGAACATCGCAAGGGCATCCATACTGAGGGCTTGCAGCGCGAGGCCGGCGAAAGCAAAGGCCCGCCCAATACTGGGTATTTGCTCTTCGAGGACGGCGAGGGGCAGGGCCATTTGGTCTCGGCGGCGGTGTTGGGGGCGAATCTGCAACGCCGCAAAGTCGGCTTGGTGATCCTGTCCGCTTGCCAGTCCGCCGCCGTGGGCGAGGCCGAGCCGTTGGGCAGCGTCGCCGCCCGTTTGACCGCGACCGGCATACCGGCGGTGTTGGCGATGACCCATTCGGTGCTGGTTGTCACCACGGAAAAGCTATTCGAGCAGTTCTATCGGGGTGTGGCGCAAGGCAAGGGTTTGGGCGAGTCCTTGGATGTGGCCCGCCGCTGGCTCGCCAACCACCCGGAGAAATACCCCGTGCAGCGTGGCGCGAACTGGGAATTCTTGAAGCTGTATGATTGGTTCCTACCCGCCTTGTATCAAAGCGGGGATGATACGCCGATGTTGCTAACTGCGCCAAAAACCGACTCGGCAAAAACCGACTCGGTTTTGAAAACCGAGTCGGTTTCAACCATGCTTCCCCCCAAACCCGAAGCCGGTTTCTTTGGCCGGACGCGGGAATTGTGGAACATCGAACGCTGGTTTGCCGGCACCGACCCGCGCACCACCACCCGACGCATCAGCATCACCGGCTTTGGCGGGCAGGGCAAAACCGCGCTGGCCTTGGAGGCGGGTCGCTGGCTGCTGCGCACCGGGCTGTTCCGCGCCGCCGTGTTCGTCAATTATGCGCAAACCTCAACCCATGATGCCGTGGAAGTGGCGGTCAGCGCTATTGCCGCAACGCTAGGGCAAAGCCTGACCGATAAAACGGCAGTGACTGCGGCTTTGCGCGACACGCCGACGCTGTTGATCCTCGACAACCTCGAAGCCTTGGCAGCGGATGCCTTGCAAGCTTTATTGGAGGCGGCGGTGGCCTGGTCGGAGGCGGGAGGTTCGCGGGTATTGCTGACCAGCCGCCGCCCGGAGTTCCCACATCCGGCTTATCGCAGCGAAGGCACACGCATGCATAGACGCATCGTGCTGGACGGCTTGCAGCCCAATGATGCGCTGGACTGGCATCAGGAATTGCGCAAACTGCCGCCCGAAGCCATCGCGCCCATGCCTACACGCGAAGCCTTGCTGAATTTATTTGCACAAGTGCGCTTTCATCCGCTGTCAATTCGGGTGTTGGCGGCGCAATTGAAAACCCGCCGGATTGCCGAGTTGGGGGAGCGCTTGGAGCAGTTGCTTGTAGACCGACGCGGTCTTGAAGACCGCGTCGGTCTATCCATGGACAACGAAGACCTCCCCATCGGTCTCATCGCCTCGCTGCATTTATCGCTGGAAAAGCTAGACGCGGAGGCGAGGGCGTTGCTGCCCAAGCTCGGCGT
>CAIYXP010000359.1 GCA_903930145.1 uncultured Methylococcaceae bacterium | reverse complement strand
TCATTGGCATAGAAAAACGATCTGCAACCGATAAAAACAAGTAAGGTAGGCTTTAATGGGTTTCTGTGATATCTATGAGAATAGTCGCTGAACAGTTAGAAAACATCAAGCCCTGATGTGAAGTACCTAGAATGTTCGAAACCCCTATAATACATCGAAATACTACATAAGCTTGCTACAAATTGGTACTAACTGAATTGGTCAAATTGGTCAATTATTTGCTTCCTGATATATAGCCAACTCAGAATAAGCATAAATGGCTACAATGATAATAACCGCCAATAGTGCCATAAGTAAACCAAATGAAGGGTATATAAAAATTAGTAATGGAAACACTAGCGTTCGTAGGAGGCGACCTCTCTGACGACGCAATACTACTTCTTGCCTTATCGGATTATCTTTATCCAGCTCAAGCGCAGATTTAACTATATCCCTATATTTTTGATTTATTTCCTTCGGGCAGATTGTGTTAAAATCATCCCATCTATATAATTTGAGGAAAATTGGCCTAAAAGTAAGTGCCGACAGGGTATCTATAACGAAGCGTGAAATTATAAAAATTAATACGCCCAATAAATATGCAAATGCTATTACAATTAATCCTGTGATAAATTGCTGTTGAATCAATTCAAAGACTTTGGTATTAGGAATAATATCGGTTGTGGCAGGAATCCTAGAAGATAAAAGTAACAAAGTCACTAAACCAGGTGCGAGATTTTCAATATGAGCAAAGAGGTTTTCTTTTTCCATAGAATCGATAATGGTAGGGTCTGATTTTTAACTTGTATCAATCAATTGATACTAGAGTCATATTTTGTTGCCATACTAACCAGAAAATGTCGGGCGCAATGGAAAAACTCACGCCCGACTACTGGACTAATTACAACTTACAACAAAACCCTCCGCATATCCCCCAACACTTGAGCAAGATAAGCACAGAACCGTGCCGCGTCCGCACCATCAATCACGCGATGGTCAAAAGATAGTGACACTGGCAGAATCAAACGCGGGACGAATTGACCGTCTTTCCAGACTGGCTTGGTTTGCGATTTGCAGACACCTAAAATCGCCACTTCCGGTGCGTTGATGATCGGACTGAAGCCAGTCCCACCAATGCCGCCAAGACTTGAGATGGTGAAGGTCCCGCCCTGCAATTCGGGGGTGCGCAGCTTGCGCGCCCTTGCCCGCTCGCTCAATTCCGCCAATTCCTTTGCCAGTTCAAACACGCTCTTGCGGTCGGCATCGCGCACTGGAGGCACAACCAAACCTTCTGGCGTGTCGATGGCCACACCAATATGGTAATACTGCTTGAAAATCAAATCTTCGCCGTTTGCTGCCAGAGATGAATTGAAACGCGGATAGGCTTTCAGTGCGGCGACAACCGCTTTGATCAAGAAAGGCAGTAGCGTGACTTTGATCTTCTGCTTTTCCGCTTCGGCTTTAAGCGATACCCGGAAAGCTTCCAAGTCGGTGATGTCGGCATCTTCATTCAGGGTGACATGCGGGATGGACACCCAGTTACGATGCAAATTCGCGCCCGTCAGCTTGCGAATCTTCGACATGGGCTTGGATTCTATGGGTCCGAATTGGGCAAAGTCAATTTCTGGTGCTTCGATTAAGTTTAACCCAAAGGAACCCGTCTCTGGGGCTTGCATTCGGGACTTGATGTAGGCTTGCACGTCATCTTTGAGAATGCGCCCTTTCGGGCCGGTACCTTTGATTTTATCGACATTTGCGCCAAGTTCACGTGCGAAACGACGCACAGCAGGGCTGGCGTGGGCTTTACCCGTAGTGGGACCATAATCCTCAATGGCCGGCATTGCCGACGCTTGAGCCTGCTTGACCGGAGTGGACGCGGCGGCAACAGGTGCAGCAACGGCAGCGGGTTTTGGTGCAGTGGCTGGCGCAGCACCCGATTGACCCGCCAAGACCAGAACGGGTGAACCCCGGCTAACCTTATCGCCAATTTTCACCAATACTTGTTTCACTTCCCCACCTTTGGGGCTGGGGATTTCCATGGCTGCCTTGTCACTTTCCAAGGTGATGATGGAATCTTCCGGTTTGATGATGTCGCCGACTTTCACCAACACCTCAATAATCGACACATCTTTGTTATTGCCGATGTCTGGGACAGTGACGGTGGACTCCGAACTATCAGTCAAACCCGCTGGTGGGGCGGGTATGGCGGGTGCGGCAGCAGGGGCGGGTTCCTCGGTGGCTGCCGGGGCAGCGCTGGCTTCCTCTTCTGCCAGCACTAAAATGGGCGAACCCTGGCTAACTTTGTCGCCAACCTTGACGATGACGCCTTTGACAACCCCCGCATGGGAACTGGGGATTTCCATCGCTGCCTTGTCGCTTTCCAAGGTAATGAGTGAATCTTCCTTCTTAATCACATCGCCGGGTTTCACCAAAACTTCGATGATTGACACATCCTTGTTGTTGCCGATGTCAGGTACTGTGACGGTTTGTTCTTTTGCCATGAAATTTGCTCCTTAAACCGTGGCCGGGTTGGGTTTTTCGGGGTCAATCCCGTATTTTTCCATCGCTTCGGTGACTTTGGCGATGGCGATTTTACCCTCGTCGGCCAATGCTTTGAGGGAGGCGATTACAATGTAATGGCGGTTGACCTCAAAGAAACGGCGCAATTCGGTGCGGCGGTCGCTACGACCATAGCCGTCCGTCCCCAAAGAGACATAATGCTTGCCGGGCAAGAATTGACGGACTTGGTCAGACACGACTTTCATGTAATCGGTGGCCGCGACGATGGGTCCGGCACTGTCACCCAACACATTTTCCAGATAACTCGCTGCTCTGGGTTGGTCTGGATGGAGCATTGACCATCGCTCCTTGTCCAGCCCTTCACGACGTAGTTCGCTAAAGCTGGTCACGCTCCAGACATTGGCCTTGATGCCATAGTCAGCTTCCAGCAATTCGGCAGCAGCCATGGCTTCACGTAAAATCGCACCACTTCCCAGCAATTGCAAATCGGCCTTGTCGCCGACATCTTGCAGTTGGTAAATGCCTTTGATGATGCCCTCGGCGGCCCCCTCCGGCATACTGGGGTGATCGTGGTTTTCATTCATCACGGTGACATAATAGAAAACGTTTTCGCCTACTTGATACATGCGGCGCAAGCCATCCTGCACAATGACCGCCAATTCATGGGCAAACGCAGGATCGTAAGCCACGCAATTGGGGATGAATGACATCGCCATGTGGCTGTGACCGTCTTGATGCTGCAAGCCTTCACCTGCCAAAGTGGTCCGTCCGGCGGTTCCGCCTAGCAGGAAGCCACGCGCTTGCAAATCGCCTGCAGCCCACATCAAATCACCGATGCGCTGGAAACCGAACATCGAGTAATAGATGTAGAACGGGATCATCTGCACATTGTGATTGGTGTAGGCCGTACCGGCCGCAATCCACGAACTCATGGCACCGGCTTCGCAGATGCCTTCTTCGAGAATCTGCCCGTTCTTGTCTTCGCGATAAAACATCAGTTGGTCGGAGTCTTCCGGGGTGTAAGGCTGGCCCACCGAAGAATAAATGGCATATTGGCGGAATAAGCCATCCATGCCGAAAGTACGGGCTTCATCGGCGACGATAGGCACGACATACTTGCCGATTTTATTGTCCCTCAGCAATGTCGTTAGGATGCGGACAAACGCCATCGTGGTGGACATTTCCCTGTCACTTTTCTTCAATAAAGCGTCAAAAACACTCAAATCAGGCACTTGTAACAAGGGCGCTTGTTTGCGACGGCTAGGCAGATAACCGCCCAATGCTTTGCGGCGTTCGTGCAGATACTGGATTTCCGGGCTGTCATCCGCCGGTTTGAAAAACGGCGTTTCGGCGATTTTGTCATCGGGGATGGGAATATGGAAACGGTCACGGAAAGCCTTGAGAGCAGCTTCATCCATCTTCTTCTGCTGATGGGCAATCATCGCACCTTCGCCCGAACTGCCCATCCCGTAACCTTTGACGGTTTTCGCAAGGATAACCGTAGGCTGGCCTGTATGG
This sequence comes from uncultured Methylococcaceae bacterium, assembly GCA_903930145.1. Lineage (GTDB taxonomy): Bacteria > Pseudomonadota > Gammaproteobacteria > Methylococcales > Methylococcaceae > Methylumidiphilus. The sequence goes on along the minus strand of CAIYXP010000359.1, from coordinate 5,600 downwards.
TTGACTGCCGCATGATAGGCAGCATATACCTTGTGCGGATCGTGACCGCCACGGCTGAGACGATAAATATCATCATCCGACATGTGGGCAACCATATCGAGCAATTCCGGGTATTTGCCGAAGAAATGCTTGCGGGTGTAAGCCCCGCCCTTGGCCTTGTAGCTTTGATATTCGCCATCCACCGCCTCTTCCATGCGTCTACGTAGGAAACCCTTGGAATCCCTCGCCAGCAAGGCATCCCAACCGGAGCCCCAAATCACTTTGATGACGTTCCAACCCGCTCCACGGAATTCCGCTTCGAGTTCTTGGATGATCTTGCCGCCGCCTCTAACCGGACCGTCTAGGCGTTGCAGATTGCAATTGACGACAAAAACCAAATTATCCAGCTTTTCGCGACCAGCCAAGCCGATGGCACCCATGGATTCCGGCTCGTCCATTTCGCCGTCACCCATGAAGGCCCAAACTTTGCGGCCTTTAGTTTGCAATATCCCGCGATCTTCCAGATATTGCATGAAACGGGCTTGATAAATTGCCATGATCGGGCCTAAACCCATCGACACCGTGGGGAACTGCCAAAAATCAGGCATCAACCAAGGGTGCGGATAAGAGGAAAGCCCATCGCCCTTGACTTCGCGGCGGAAACGGGCCAATTGATCTTCCCTTAAACGCCCTTCAAGAAAAGCGCGGGCGTAAATGCCGGGTGAGGAGTGGCCTTGGAAAAATACCAAGTCCCCGCCATGGCTAGAGTCTGCACCATGGAAAAAATGATTGAAGCCGACTTCGTATAAGGTGGCCGAAGAGGCAAAACTGGCAATATGACCACCATATTCGGACGATACCCGATTGGCTTGCACCACCATTGCCATTGCATTCCAGCGTATCCACGAGCGAATGCGATGCTCCATTTCCTCATCGCCTTGCAGGCGTTCCTGTTTATGCGGCGGAATGGTGTTGATATAGGCCGTGTTGGCTTTGTAGGGTAGATTTATCCCGGAACGCCGGGCCTTGTCCACCAAGCGCTCGATGAGATAATGCGCCCGCTCGGAACCTTCGTTCTCGATGACGGCTTCAAGCGCGTCCAACCACTCGCGGGTTTCGGTCGGGTCAAGGTCGTTTAGATGGAGCGAAGTTGAATTTTGGGATTGGGCTTCTGGCATGGGTGTTCCTGAACCGTAAAGAGTAATTTCTGATTATATCTGTAGGTTTGATTCTGCTCAATGGCAGAGTCGCCTTAGGAAGGCATTCAGGCGAATATGCTGCGTTCGCTATCAGTCCGATTGTAACTCTAAGTTGCCATCAAACTGGCTCTTGCAATGTAATTTGGTTAAGAGTGATGGGTAATTGGGGAGTTCAATTGAATGCCGATGGGCAAAATCAGGCAAACAACGTTTTAAATGCCAAGCTGGCTTGCTCAGGGTCGTCCGCACCAAACACCGCATCAATGACAGCCAGCAAATCGGCCCCAGCCACAATGAGTGAACGGCCATTTTCAGGTGTTATCCCACCGATGGCCACAACTGGCAAATGCAAGCAGTTCTTTGCTTTAGTTAATGTGTGCAAATCGGCACAAGGCGCATTGGGCTTGCTGCTGGATGGGAAAAAGCGCCCAAAAGCAACATAGCTTGCGCCTTGTGCCTCGGCTCCCAAGGCATGTTCCACAGAGTTGTAACTGGAAATGCCGATGATGGCTACTGCGCCTAGTTTTTTTCTTGCTTCTTGAATCGAACCATCGTCTTTGCCCAAATGCACCCCGTCAGCCCCCATGGCGAGCGCCAGCTCCACATCATCATTGATAATGAGCGGAACATGGTAAGCATGACATTCACTCAGCAACAATCTGGCTTCTTCAAGTGGGTTTTGTGCTGATTTCGCCCGGTATTGAATGACTTTGGCCCCGCCCTTCAAAGCAGCGCTTACTTTTTTTGCCAACTCTTGAGGACTCGCATGGTTTTCGGCGGTGATGGCGTAGAGGCCGGAGACGGGGAACTGGGACACTAATGCCATCCACCATATTGTTTAGTCGGGTCGCCTTTGAAGCTTTCCGTCGTTGCGCCCCCTCCCCCGCCGCCTCCGCCTGACTTTTTGCGTAATGCGATGGCCGCACCCGCCGCTTTGGCAAGATTGGGTTCATTGATGCCACCTAAGCTCAACGCGGTGTCTACAATGATCGTGGTCACCGGGCTGATGTCCTGCTCAGAAGCCAATGAACTGGGGACGGCAGCTTTCAACACTTCATTCGGATTGGCGAGTGGGTAAGCGGTTAAAATCACTGGATAGGCCGTTCCTGCCGGCAAGCTAAGCTGGTAGGCATTCGAGCCGCCTTGCAATTCGGTTTTCGCCGCCACTTGCCCCTTGGCATCCTTGGCTTCGATTCGTGCCTTATCCACTGGACCATCGTCATTACTGACATGGCCCGTGAGCCGAGTTGGTGAGGCGGCAGTTGAGGGTGACGAAGTGTTGTCGTTGCAAGCGGTTAGCCAAAAGGTAGCTCCTAGGCATACAATTAAAATTCTAATGTTCATAGCATTCTTTCCGATTTTGGTTATTTCTCAAGCTAAGCAGCTCAGGAATAAGCCCGCTTACGGGCATCCCCGGCGAAGTAAGCAACAATTTCTCAGGTTTTTTGATGATCCTTGAGCCATTCGCCCAGTGCGGCATTCATACGCGTCTGCCATCCGTGACCCATTGCCCGGAAAGCCGCGAGTGTATCGTTGTCCACACGCAATGCGATTTGGGTTTTTTCCGAACCAGCGGGGCGTCCGCGCCTTTTGCGTATCGCTTCAATGCCCTCTTGCATCTCAATGCGAGTCAGCGGGCGGTCGTCTTCGTCTAGGCCATCCCAAACAAAGTCAGCTTGTGGTGGCGGGTTTTTCAATGCGGCCAAAACCTGTTCACGAGTCATTGAATTCGTTTTCGAGCCAGTCATGGTAGGTCTCCCGTTCGTCCCGGCTGGCGGGGCGAAAGCTTATGATATGTGGATGCCGACCGGGTAGGTGAACTACGGTCAGCACGGTCAATCTTTCAGCCACATAGGCAAACGATTGAATGCGTTGCTCACTATTGCGAGTGCTATCAATGTCCAATCGAAAACGGTTGTCCAACACCCAGGCAGCGTCCGCAAAGTCCAAGCCATGCTTGGCAAGATTACGCTGGCGCTTGTCCTCTTGCCAAGTATAAGGCGTATGCATTGCTTAATTGTATATGCGTAAAATAGTCATTGCAACCAAACTTAGGTTGGATTATGCAGTAAGGCTCCCCTGAAGAAATATTCGGTTTCATGTTTTCCGCCTCGCGCATGTAGATTTGGTTGGGGTTTGCAACCCGATCTTATGTTTAAAGTCCGCACCGATATACAAAACGTAAGCGACGGGGTTCGAAACCCTGTCACGCTCAAGTTAATCACCTCTGAAACGCACTTCACAAGATTTGGGCTGTCAGTTCCGCTGCAAACGGTCTTTCCTTGGCGTGACGGCTGATGCCTAGGATGCTGAAACCCAACACCTGTCCTTGTTCGTCCACTCGTTCCATGACGGCATCATGGTCAGTTTCTCGCATGTAGCCGGGGGCATCGGAAAATTGCACTTCAAGGAAATCGGCTTCCGGGTCATACCAGACTTTCACTTTTTGGGCCATAAGCTGTCTCCGGTTTTTAGTTTGTCGGTAAGGTAGGCGGTGACGACGAACGCATCCGCTTCAAGATATTTGACCACAACACATAGCCACTTGGCACCTACCGGCGTGTTTTCGTAATATCGATAAAAAAGTCGAATGGATGGGTCAGAGCGGGAAAGCCGCACTTCCTTAGGGGTCTCCAAGGTGTCGGCTATGGCTTCCTCCAAGCCTGCCATCTCGGGGTGCTGAAGAATGTGGGCTTGCCGTTCCACCGTTAGCCTGACATCAAACCCAAAGCAATCGTGCATGATTAATATATTAGAGAGTTTTCAGCGTCAAACGAAACGTCGGGCGTTCGCCAAAGAGATGAGCCCAACCTACAGGGCAATTAAATTTTTACAAAACGTCCACGTTCCAAAATTTGATCCAAATGAAAATCAAACTGATCGTTCCAATAAATACGCTTGTTTTTAAACTTTATTGATTTAAACAACACCTTATCATAGAGCGGTTTGTAACATGGAATTCGTTCCAGTTCTTCCTTAACATCAAATTCGACGATGGAATCATCATCTAAATAGATTCTCACAATATAATTTTCTTTAATTTCAACATTAATCAACTTCATAACTCACCCCAAGTTTATCTTAATGGTTCAATTCGGTGGGGTTCTTGACCTGACATAGCTAACTTCCAGTCCAGCATTAAAGATTCCTGATATAACTCAATCCATGCCTGTACCAATCGCGTTTATTTGCGAGGCAGATTACCCGAAAGAAGTTCACCATCCAAAATCGAAAACACTGCTTCATCATCTTGATATTCAGCATGAATGTGTGGTGAATGATGCTTTGCATCATCGTAAAAATACATCATGATCTGAATTCCAAAAAAAAATGGAAATGGTTGGCATTGTTTGTTCCTCTTTTAAAATCAATAGCTTTACAAGATTGTCGTGTAATTTCACATTTAAAATTAATCCGCTTAATGTGAGAAAACGAACCGGCTTATTAAGTGCCTGTCCGGCGCTGGGCTTTGATGTCTCGGATAATATCTTTGACCGACATGTCACCGAACAATTGATCACGCTCGACGGTGTAATCACCACCGCCTGTCCTGAATTGATTGAGGTAGCGCAAGGTATTGACTATCCCAACTTCCCGAACTAGCGCATTAGTCGCGCGGCGGTTCAATTCCGCAATCGGTTGGATTTGTGCATTCATATTAAAATCTCTTGAAAAAAGCCAAGAACAGACTCCAGCTTGCAGCCAAGGCTAGACAAAACGGGTTTTTTGTTTAACAGCTTATCATCACAAGTGACAAAAAAGTCTACTCTTGCAATGGCCGCAAGTGCCACATGTACAGCGTCCAGGGGACTATTTTGGGTTCTATGCGGTGTTTCATTGTGAGTTATTGTAGGGCAGATACAGGGACGTGATCTGCCGAAAAGTGGACGCATGTGTCCGGCTTGACGAAATTCATCCATAGTTCCCATTCGGCGGAACCCGTCCATGGTTCCGCCTTACGGCGGAGTTGCCCACCATTCGCCGGGGGGAAGGGGTTTCGTTTCGCGTGGGCAGACGATAAAGCCGTCTGCCCACCCTACCGGGCTACCGGGCTTACCGCGTTGGCTTCCCTTGGTTCGGCATCGGGAAGCGGAGCTTCCTAGACTTGGGTTCCCAAGCGGAGCTTGGGGACCAGAACAAGATACAAGATTAAGGCGCTAGGAAACTGCCCCCCGGCGGCGATGCCTGCCCATAATAGTTATCACCCCAGCAAGCCAAGGAGCCGTCGGTGCGTATCCCGCAGGTATGATAAAACCCCGCACTCACTTGCTTGAAACTGCCCCCCGGCGGCAATGCCTGCCCTGAAGAGTTTGAACCCCAGCAAGCCAAGGAGCCGTCGGTGCGTATCCCGCAGGTATGCCCCCCATACCCCGCACTGACTTGCTTGAAACTGCCCCCCGGCGGCAATGCCTGCCCCGAATT
>CAIYXP010000358.1 GCA_903930145.1 uncultured Methylococcaceae bacterium | reverse complement strand
TTTTCATTTTTTGATATTTCTATAGGATTTGCCAAGATATGATCTTTATAATTATTGATAATATCCATTCTCCTTTCCGCAACCTGTTTTCTCCATGTGCCAATGCTTATATCAGGTTCAGCATTGGGATTGATTAGTTTTGACCATTCTTTAAGAAGATAATCCTTTGCTGGTAAATCAAAATTTACCGGCAATTTACATTCGTCAAAAATCTGTTTAATAATGTCTGGCCCAAGTTCTTCGTTGATGAGTTCATCTTTGGTTTTTTGAATAATCCCCTCTTCAAGTTGAAACTGGTAGGCCGCTATAACTTCCTTTGACCATGTTTTAGAGGCAATTCTATCTAGCCAATTGTTTGATTGATCGGCCAGTTCGTCAACATAGGATTTAGACCCTATGAAATTGTTTTCGTCATAAGGATTTTTTTTCAGCCATTCCTCGGCTTTTTGGATGCTTGCTGGATCAATATATTCTTCGTGTTGTTCATCGTTTGAAGCTTCTTGTCTCTTTCTTTTTTCTATCAAGTCTTCGTAGAATTTCCTTGATTCATCATTATAGCGTTTTAGTTTTTTATATAACTTATAGCCTAGTATAAATAGAATTACGAAAACGACAAACAATGTGGGTACATACCAATAATGTTGTAACCAGTCGAGAAACATAGACGTATACCTCGTTGAGTTTAGTGAATCAGACCCATAGCCTTTACATGCGGAACGGGCTGGTCTGGCATGGCATGGCATCTAGCGTAAACAAAACAAAAGGGTTTGGGTATCGGAAAAAATCTGATTTTTTGAATAACCTCGAAAAATCAGTTCGCAAGGTGGCATAGCTCCAACCACTCGCGGGTGGCGATGCAGTTGAATGAAGCAGTAGGTCGGCATCCCCATGCCGACAACGGACTTGTTTATTCCATTGGCGGCAATGGGTTGCCGCCCTACTGCTTATGATGTGCAGATTTATTTCAACAGCATTGGGAGTGGTTCACCCGCCCGATGCGGCACGTTAAACGCTGGACAAGCTCACACGCCAGCGGACACGGGCAAACCAAACTGTTGCTCGTAAGCGGCTATGTGCTGGTATAGCGCTTCCGCCGCATAGCTGGTGCAACTGGTATTCAATGCCCCGGTGAATGGATTGGCATTGGGCAGGACGGTATAGGCGGAGCCATTCGTGGTTTGGGCTAATGTCACTTTAGCCTCAAGCCCTTTTAAAGCGGCTTGTTCAGCCGTGGTCATCGGTAGCGTCGGCAAATACAAGCCGGGTAATTGTTTCAGTCCTGCAAAACCATAAGGAACCGTGTCATTCGTATTGTAAATACGGTCATAGTCACTCCCCAGCAACTGCTGGAAATATCCACTAAATGCTTTGTCCCCCGGTGTCGCGCCTGCCAATGACACACAGGAAATGGTCGCGACAGAATTTTCATCCCAAGTCGGCATAGGACTGAAAATACTGTTTTGGGGAATTTGTACATTGCCTTGCGCTTGCTTGAACCATAAGGCCATAGCCGGGGCGATGGCCCCGCCCAAACTATGTCCAGTGAAAGAGATATTGATAGGCCCGTTATTCGTAATGCTTGCCAAATAGGCTGCCAAGGTCTGCCCCGCACCGGGCAATGGGGAGTATCCGCTGGGCGTTTCAGCAGCAGTCGGCGGAACGGTGGTCAGTGCATAGCTTAACGCGGTAAAAGTGGCAGATGATACATGGGGTTTGGGTTTTTGCGGCGTAGGCGTAGGCCATGGCTCAAAGCTGACGGCTATATCTTCGGTTAGCCATTCCCACGTGTCGTTGGCAACTGTCCCCCTTGTGGCAACGATATAAGTATTCAATGAAGACAATGAGCGGGCAACAAAGGTAAGATTTGCCTGAGTATTGGGCGTTTTAGTGGAGCTAGTGCAATACAGGGCCGGACCCCATACGATGATCCAATCATTGTCTAAATTTGGATAGCTTGGTAGAAGGGAATTAATCTTGTTCGCCGTTTCAAACACGGTGGTTTGGTTAATCGGCAAAAATTGGCCCGTATAAGCTAGGAATGCCATACTGGCATTGGTGAGTTCATTAGGTGTGGGCGTTGACATTAGTAATCTCCTCAGATAGTTCGTTTATTGATAATGCCTAACTTAGGGTATCGGTTACGGCTTTTCCGTATCCGGCAAATGCTAAGAGACATTGCAAATGCAATCGATGTTGACGGACTTTCCGTCGAACTTTGCAACGACCATAAAATAAACACTGGGAATCACCTTAGCTGTGAGAAGCCCAGTGTTGACGTTTGATGGCCTTGAAGGAGAAGGTATACGAACCGATTCGATTTGGGTATCGGAAAAAATCTGATTTTTCACTCAAACCAGAAAAAATCGATTGAGGATGGTCATTGGTGTGATCTGAATTCTCAAATCTAGTTAGCAAGGATAAGTTTTAATTCATGAGGGATTGTTGGTTTGTGGTAATTCGTTACATTTGGTGATATTTGGAACGAAAAAATCAGATTTTTGCTGATATACTCGCTATAAATTTTAGAACAAAATATTCCCAACCTTAGGCTATTAACAATGGTGAGCTAAGGTTAAATTCTTGTTTTTATCAAAAACTCAACTAGGAGAATATATCATGACTACTATTGCCACTGCCACATCTGAAATGAATCCAGAATCGGGACAGAAACACCGGTCTGGGCCGGACTTCGGGCTTGCCTCGAATTCAGGTAACAATATCATGGTCTCCACCCTGAACGGTGTGACATTCGACATCATGGAAGACGTGTCTGGTGGAAAAGACCCTACGGTTGCGGGTTCCGTCACCAATGGAGCCACTCTTCCGGGAAATTGTTTGAGAATGGGTGCAAACTACTATATAGCCAACCCTAGTGGCGCCAAAAGTAGTTTCACGGTGACGCTGACACAATAGACACCCAAGTTCCTTGGCTTGGCCATTCTCCCGTTCGCGGGAGGGGGCTAGGGAAGGCGGGTGAGGCAGGGGGTGGGTTCTAAACCCGCCCCTTTTTGTTATCATCCAGTCTTTCAGGGGGTTCTCAGGCGCTAGGCCAAAGAGGTCAAAAGTTATCAGGCAATCCAAATTGCTGCTCGTAGGCGTCTATATGCTGATATAGAGCTTGCGATGGATAGCTAGGATGGGCCATGTTGATAGGGCAGGTAAATGGGTTGCTGTTGGGCAATTCGGCAAACTTCGATTTGATCTTTTTCTCGGCGATCAGAACATTCGCCTCAAACCCTTCCAAAGCTAATTTTTCAAGTTCCTCTAAGGCAATGTCCGGGGCATACAAGCTTGGCAATTGTTTCAATTCGTCGAAGCCATGGGGGACCACATCGTGGGTGTTGAAGATGCGGTCATAGTTCGCGCCAATAAGCTCGTCAAAATACTGGCTAAACACGGTGTCGCCGGGCGTTGCCCCTGCCAAAGACACGCAGGAGATGGTAGCATCGGCGTTGACATCCCAAGCTGGCATGGGATTGAATATTTTATTGTTGGGGATTTGCGCCTTGCCTTGTGCTTGTTTGAACCATAAAGCCAAACCCGGCGCGATGGCACCCCCTAAACTATGTCCGGTGAAACAAATCTCGATAGGCCCGAAGCCGGTCAAACCCGCCAAAAAGCTTGCCAGGCTTTGCCCAGCGCCCGGCAGAGGCTGAAATCCGAACGGTGTGTCGGTGGGTGGGATGGTCTTCAATACCACGCTTAACGCATCAGCAGTGGCTTTGGATATATAGGGGGTGATGGCGGTCGATTCCGGTGTCGGCCATGCCAAAAAATCAACTGCCAAATCTTGACTGAGCCACTCCCAAATATTGTCACTCACCGTGCCACGGGTGGAGACGATATAACTGGACGTGGTTGACCGCGATTGGACGACAAAGGTGAGGTTTGCCTGCTTTTTCATGATGATCTCATCTGAAAGATGCAAAGCAGGGCCCCAAACCATTTGCCAATCATTATTCAAATGGGGGTAAGTGGGTAAAAGTTTGTTGAATAGCTGGGCGGTTTCGAAAACGGTGTTGGAGCTTACGGCTAGGGATTCTCCGGTATAAGCGAGAAAAGCCATGCTGGCATTGATTAATTCTCGGGTGCTTGGGGTGGACATGATTCAATTCCTCACAAAAAAAGCGCTATGCAATGACTCTGGGTTGTCCCGTTTAGTGCAATCATCCTCAATTGCCCATCTAAGGAACGGCTTGCTCACGTTGGGTGAATCGATCAGATAGGATCAATCGCTGACAACGGGTTGTCGAGTAGCATAATTATGTCGGAGCGGTTTGGGTATCGGAAAAAATCTGATTTTTTGGCTTGAAACTTATGCATTTCATATTTTGTATTAAACAAGCTAGGGGGGCTTGGCATGAACGGCATCATTCATCCTAAATCCGGCATTAGATGTCAAAAAGTCAAAACTATGAAAATATTGTAGGTGCGAATTTATTCGCACATAACGCCCTGAATAGGCGTATAAATTCGTCCCTACAACCGGTTTCTACAGTTGGATTTAGGTTCACAGGCGTTGTGTGTGGCCCTAGCCGGGTAGTATGGGGATGGAATGGCGCTTGTGAGGGTCTTGGGGAGGGTCGGAAACGCAACAAGCCGAAGCGGATGTGGTACAAGACCTAGTGACAGGGCAGGGTGCGCAGACGGAGCAAAGCCCCTCCCGTATGGCGTAACGGGTTAGCTCGGCAATCCCTGTGATCCCCAATTTCTCCATGACGTGTTCTCGGTGCGTGGCAACGGTTTTTTGGCTGATGTGCAAACGGTCGGCAATTTGGTGGGTGTTCTGGCCTTCTGCGAACAACTGCACGATCTCCCGTTCTCGCGAGGTTAAGTTCATGTATTGGGGCAAC
>CAIYXP010000357.1 GCA_903930145.1 uncultured Methylococcaceae bacterium | reverse complement strand
GGTTCTGGTAAGCGATAAATCCAAGCATTGTCCACCGAACCCACCACAAATGGCGAATGAGTGGTGACAAAGATTTGCGCATTGGGTAAAAGTTTTTGAATTGCGGGCAATATCCGCCGTTGCCATTTTGGGTGTAGGTGAATATCCACTTCATCCAAAAATAAAATAATCGGCTGGGAAAATATGTCTTGTTCGATTTCCCAGGGTATCGCTTCCAAACGCAGAGACAAATCTGCCACCCAACTGATAATCGATTTTAAGCCATCCGGTAAACCGTCAAATTGGATAATGTCACCATTCACTTTTACAGTAACAGCCAAAGGTGAACGTTCTAGCCGAAATTCAACTTCCATATCACAAACATCGCGGACTAAGTTAGTTATTCTCGATAAAGCCAAATCATAGCTTTCTGCATCTTTTAAATTATTGTCCATATTAGCAAGTGCAGATTTTGTACGGTTATTGGCTATCCATTGCAACAAGACTTTTGTCCTGACAGTATTATCAAATGATAGTGCCGATTCAAATGGGGAGTTGGAAATTTCTAGGATTCCAGTTATTTGTTCGCTGATTCTAACCCTCTGACCGGAATAAGCGAATGCGGCAAAGCCAAATTTGATCTGCTTGTGTGTGGAATTTGGTTCAAACCATTGTAAAGCAGTTTTGTGCTTCCATAACATGGAACTATCTCCATGACCAAATACATGCCCTCTGTTTAGGTCTTCCTGATTCAAATGGAATAGACCAAACAGATTAATGTACTGTTTAGATTGATCTATGTGCGGTTTTTTTATGCCATACATCCCAGACTGTCCGCCAAACAAGAAATCAAAACGACTTTCTTCATTCCTAAATCGTACCTTAATCAAGCTTTTCTGAACATTAGTACCTTCAAAAATTTCAGCCAACGCATAAAGCAGCGTACTCTTCCCGCACCCATTCGGTCCGGTGAACAAATGAATCTCGGCGAGCTTTTCATCTTGTTCGGCGGATTCGATGGGCTTGAAACGAATCAGGGTATTGTCAAAAACACCCACACCTTGCAGTTGCACGGCTTCTAGGCGATAGGGAGATGTCATGTCGTTTCTCAGTATTCCAAATTAAAATACGTCCATATCATATTCATCGACAAATACTTCTTGCCATGACAAGTAGTTGATGCTGGACTTTTTTCCCATCTCCGCCTCTGCATCTCGCTTTGCTATTATGAATACCTTGTTCCACAACGATTCAATGACGGTATTATTCAGGCTTGGAATTTCCTCCTGAATATCGGCTATTTCTTCCCTTGCATTTTTGATGCTCGCGACCCAACTCAAGGTACGCTTGTCTGGTTGGGAATTCCATTTGATAATGTGCATCATCAATCTTACTAATTGACTTTTCAATGCGCGTTTTTCCGAGCGTGACAAGGCTTCAATCAACTCCTCTAGGCCGATGCGTACTTCTTGATAATGACCCTGATCCAATTCATCTTTAATGGCAACAGCGGTCAGGTATTGTGAGTTCGAAGATAGGGTTTGCCAGTTCATGTGTGTTACCATTGACTGTAAGGATGTTTATTTACCTTGCGTATCATTCCGTCGAAACTGTCTCCTCGTCTTCCTTTAAAGCCGCTTCTAAAGAATGCCAAGCCAAGGTCGCGCATTTGACCCGTGCAGGGTAGGCGCGAACCCCGGCCAATACGGCAAGTTTGCCTAATTCATCGAAATTAGTCCTGCTGTCTTCGCCTGTGACTATTTTGTGAAACAAGTCAAACAACCCATGAGTTTCTTCTTCAGTATGGCCCCGGACTATTTCAGTCATTAACGAGGCCGAAGCGGTGGAAATGGCGCAACCGGAACCTTGGAAACTGACATCTTCAATGACATTATCATTGACCTTGACATACAGGGTAATGCGGTCGCCACATAAAGGATTAAAACCGTCAATTTTACGGGTGGCATCTTCCATTACCCGGAAATTGCGTGGGTTGCGATTGTGGTCGAATACCACTTCTTGATAAAGATCGCGTATTTCATCAAACATTAGCCGAATACCTCAATGATCTGCTTGATTCCGTCGATCAAGGTATCGACTTCCTCTGTAGTGTTATAAAACGAGAAAGATGCCCTTGCTGTAGCGGGCACTCCAAAAAAGTCCATGACGGGCATGGCACAATGATGACCAGCACGGACAGCGATACCTAGTTGATCGAGCATCGTGCCTATATCATGAGGATGTATATGGTGTAATGTGAAACCCAGTATCGCACCTTTTTCTTTGGCAGTGCCAATCACTTTTAAGCTGGGTATTTCCAGAGCCTTTGTTGTTGCATATTCCAGTAATTGATGTTCATATTCGGCTATCTTATCCATACCGATGGTTTGTAGATAATCCACCGCAGCGCCTAAGCCTATGGCTTCGGCAATAGCCGGAGTACCGGCTTCAAACTTATAAGGCAGGGTGTTGTACTCGGTTTTGTCAAATGTCACCATGCGTATCATATCGCCGCCACCTTGCCACGGTGGCATGGCTTTCAGCAAGGCTTCTTTGCCGTATAACACGCCGATGCCCGAAGGCCCACACAGCTTATGCCCGGAGAAGGCGTAAAAATCACAATCCAAATCTTGCACATCAACCACCATGTGCGGAATCGCTTGAGCGCCATCCAGCATGACCGGTACACCTTTGGAATGAGCCAGTTCGATAATGCGCTTGACCGGATTGATGGTTCCCAAAGCATTGGACATGTGGACGACAGAAACCAGTTTGGTGCGTTCGGTCAATAATGCCTCGAATTCTTCCATGATAATTTCGCCGGACAGATTAATCGGGGCGACTTTCAATACCGCACCAGTTTGTTGACAGAGTATTTGCCAAGGCACGATATTGGAATGATGCTCCATTGCCGTGATCAGAATTTCATCACCGGGTTGTAGCTTGGATCGTCCGTAGGACTGGGCGACTAAATTGACGGCCTCGGTAGTTCCTCGCACGAAGATGATTTCTTCAATTTTGCGGGCATTGATGAAGTCCTTAACCTTTTTCCTTGCCCCTTCAAATAAATCTGTGGAGCGTTGGCTCAAGGTGTGAACACCGCGATGCACATTTGCATAATCGTGTTCATAAACATGCCTGAGCGTATCCAGCACGGCTTTAGGCTTTTGAGTGGATGCGGCATTGTCCAAATAAACCAAAGGCCGACCATGAATCGTTTCGTTCAGGATAGGGAAATCCTGTCGGATTTTGGCGACATCGAGGGATAGGGTCATAACCAGTCTCTCCGAATGCCGGTTTGTGGGAATATATTCAACAAATGATCCTGTACTTTGTTACGTAGGGAATCCAAACCAATTTTCTCCACCATTTCGTTGGCAAAAGCAAAGGTCAGCATATTCTTTGCGGTTTCCCTGTCCACACCGCGAGAAACCAAATAGAAAATAGATTCTGCTGCAAGTTGACCCACCGCCACGCCATGCGAGCATTTAACATCATCGGCGAGAATCTCTAGTTGCGGTTTTGCATCGATTTCCGCATCTTCAGAGAGTAACAAATTGCGATTATTCATCTCCGCACTGGTTTTCTGTGCTTGCGGATGAACGACAATGCGGCCTTGAAACACGCCTCTAGCGCGGTCGGCCAAGACGCCACGATAGGTTTCACGGCTGATGCCGTGTGGCTCTACATGATGAATGAGCGTATGGTTATCGACATGCTGGCGATTCTTGGCGAGAAATAACCCGTTCATTTCACATTCTGCGGCTGTTGCCAATTCAGCATGAATTTCATTACGCGCCAACAGACCGCCAAATGAAAGGTTATGCTGGTAGAAATGGGAGGTTTTATCTTGTTTCACATAAACCCCACCGAAATGGTAAGCCTTGTCAGTTTCGACTTGCAATTTATAATGATCCAAAACCGCGTTTTCAGCCAGATGGATTTCAGTCACAGCCGCTGTCAAATAACTGATATTCGGCAACCCTATAAAGGTTTCGATGAGTTTGGCCTCTGCGTTACGCCCTAAACCAACGAGGCTTCGAGTATTTGCCAAGGCTTCATTTCGAGTGGAGATATGTAGGATTTGAAGCGGTTTTTGCAATTTTACATTAGCAGGAATTTCAATGAATGCGCCGTCACTGAAATAGGCCGTGTTGAAGGCGAGAAATCCATGGGATTCCTTTTCCAAAGTTGTTCCTAGCAAAGCCTTTACCCGATCAGGATGACTTTGTAAGGCTTCCGCTATTCCAGTAGCAATGACTTTATCAGTCAAGCCCACTAAATCTGATAACTTAGAGTCGAAATACCCGTCAACCATAACCAATGTCCAAGTATCAGCAAGCACATGGGTTTCTAGCCATTCTTTATCAATCGTTGAGGGGGTTGAAATGCTTGATGGCGCAAATAGCTTTTTTTCCAGAGCGGTGACATTGGTGTATTTCCACTCCTCCTCGCGGGGCGAAGGAAAACCCGTCGCTTCAAAACTTCCAGAAGCCAGTTGTCTAACGGCGTTCAACCAAGGTAGATTATAACCGGGAAGTTCATTCGCTATGGATTGGTAACGTTCGATATAGCTTGTCGCACTCATGCCGCTTCACCCATGGTTTGGTCGATCCAGCCATAACCGCGTTCTTCCAATTCCAATGCTAAACTGGCATCACCGGTTTTGACGATGCGACCTTGAGCCAATACATGGACTTGATCTGGTTTGATGTAGTCCAATAGGCGCTGATAATGAGTGACCAAGATAAATGAGCGGTCTGCTGAACGTAACGAGTTCACGCCATCCGATACGATCTTCAAGGCATCAATATCTAGCCCAGAATCGGTTTCGTCGAGTATGCACAGGCTTGGTTCCAATACTGCCATTTGTAGTATCTCATTTCTTTTTTTCTCGCCGCCGGAAAACCCTTCGTTGACGGCACGATAGAGGAATTTCTCGTCCATTTCCACCAATTTGGTTTTGGCTTTAATCATCTGCAAGAAATCAAAGGCATCCAATTCAGGAAGTCCGCGATGCTTGCGCACGGCATTCAAAGCGGCTTTCAGCAAGTACACATTGCTGACACCGGGTATTTCCACCGGATATTGAAAAGCCAAGAACACGCCTTCCCTTGCCCTTTCTTCCGGCGGCATGTCCAGCAGATTCTTTCCCTTGTAGATGACGGTTCCGGCGGTGACTTCATAGCCATCCCGACCCGCCAGCACATGCGACAATGTGCTTTTGCCAGATCCGTTTGGCCCCATGATGGCATGTACCTCGCCGGGTTTGATGTGTAGGCTAATCCCTTTCAGGATGGGTTTGTCTTCTACGCGGACGTGGAGGTTTTCGATTTTTAGCATGGTTTTACCTATTAGGGTTTCCCGGTAACCCGAGAAATTTAAGAATATGTTTAACTAGATCGTCGTCGATTTCAGAATGTCTAGGAACGGGTTGTTTCTTGCCATTGGCTGGATTGATATAAATATCATGTCGACCACCATGTCGATGTAAAATACAACCTTGCTGCAACAACAGACGCAATAATTCGTTTCGCTTCATACTGCGATGAGTTTGCTTT
>CAIYXP010000356.1 GCA_903930145.1 uncultured Methylococcaceae bacterium | reverse complement strand
TTTTTATTTTTCTTCTACTAAAACTCAAAATAAAGTAGACGACATTATTGACCAATTATCCACCGTCACCCGGTGGAGTCAGGTTCAGGTTAAAGAACTAACCACCCACTTTTTGGCTGGAATAGTTGAAGTCGAACAAATTAAATTTTATCAGTCTGTATCAGGCTTAGCCAAGCTGAAAAATGCCTTTGACATCAGCCAAACCTTGGGTGTCGATATTACCTTCCATGAAAACCTACTCAAGCTTGTAAAACCGGATGATCAACCGCAAGTAACCGATTGGTTATGCTATACCCAAGCCGCCCAATCGCTGAGTGAAATAGTCAAAGCTAAATATACTGATGAAGAATGGGCAAACGTCAGTGAGAAACTGAACGCCCCCATCCATGAAGCCAAGCGCACGGCGCTGAGCGGCTATTTGCTATGGAAGTTAAACGATTCTAGCATTAAAACTTTACGCGACTTGTCTGAATTCTTGCTGATGGATGTGGAAACTAGTGGCTGCGCCAATATTTCCGTCATCAAACAGGCAATATTGTCGGTGCAAATGTATTTGCAACGTTGCCGCTTGAATCTCGAACCCGGTGTCACCGCCATTAATATCTCGGATACCCATTGGTCATGGATGATGAATTATCGGATTTGGGAAGCCAACCGAAAAGTATTCCTGTATCCTGAAAATTACATCGAACCCAATTTACGCAAAAACAAATCCACCTTATTCAAAGAATTTGAAGCGGAATTGTTGCAGACGGACATCAACCAGGAGTCCGTCGAAGCGGCTTATCACAATTACTTTGACAAATTCACCGAACTGGCGAATCTTAAAATAGTCGCCAGTTATCGTTATGCCGTCCCGCAAGCCAATACGGCAGCAACCATCGATACCTTATTTTTGTTTGGCAGGACTGTCACCGAACCAAAAACCTATTACTATCGGGAATGCATCAACCCCACCAGTAAACCTCCGACTTGGAAGCCTTGGTTAAAAATTGATTGTCATATTAACGCTGATACCATCATTCTAAAAATCCAGAATGCCAAGCTTTTTATTTATTGGTATAAAACTCAAGATACCGGTAAAATGACAGAGGCAAAAGATAGAAATGAAGCTAAAAAAATAATAAATTATACAATTTATTATACGTATCAAACCGTTAGTAATAAATGGATGCAAGCTCAGACATATTCAAAGGATAAAACTACACCTGATTCTAGTATAGTCGAGAATATATCAACGAATGGTATAACCTCAGTCACAGGCCAGTCAGGTTGGTTTGTTGTTGATAAATCTGATTCCGAATATTTAGCCCTACCGAAACCACCTACGAATACAATCACTCCTGAAATTATTAATAAAAATGATCCCACAAAACTTTCGCTAACTAGACTCAGCACCAGCACGATTCAAGAACTGAGCGAAAAGGCGTTCATTGGCGGCATCGACCATCTACTAACACCTGAATCTCAATATACCCACGAGGTTGAACCAATTATTAATCCATCATCCAGTCATTGCTTGGATTTTAATGGAGCCTATGGGTTGTATTTTCAAGAAATTTTTTTCCATATCCCTTTTTTAATCGCCAACACCTTAAACGCCAACCAGCGTTTCGCGGAAGCCCAGAAGTGGTATCATTATATATTCAATCCTACACAACCTAGCTATAAACCCGTTTTATCTAAAAACTTGGTAAGTTACTGGCCGTTGGATGAGGGTACCGGAGACAAAATTTACGATAAAGTTGGGAAGGGAAATGGCGAATTGATAAGAAACTCAAAGGAGGATGAAAAAAATCTTTGGGAAATGGATACAACATTCCCGACTGGGCCACGTTACGTTACTAACTTTAATCCTAATTATCGTGAAGATGATAAAAATTATAAGGATTATTTTATTAAACTACCCACTAACTCCATTCCCACTGGAGATGCTATTACAATCAGTTTCTGGGCAAAAATTGGTGATCAAAAAAATAGGAATTCAATTATCGTTGTAACGAATACAGAAAATAAACCTGCGGTTTATGATCTAGGTAAATCTAATGTTATTTTAAGTATATTATTGCCACACGCCCATTCAGGGATTGTATTTTTTGATTGTGGCAATAATAATGGCACATATGATAGAATCCATACAGAAAGCAACTACGATTCTCTAAAGAATTGGAATTACTGGACTTTTACGAAAAAAAATAAGGTAATGTCAATATATTTAAATGGAACACTCGTTATAATAAAGACCGTTGATGGTGCTCCCGTTTATGGTGCTCCCATAGGTAACCCTTTAGCTGTTTATATAGGGCATTTATTTGTTGGAAAAATGGCCGATTTATCGATCTGGAACGTAGCTTTCAGTGATGCACAGGTGATTGAACAGTATTATCATGCATCAACTAATCCATCCAAGTCTTCTGATCGCTTCTGGCGTTACTTGCCTTTCCGGAATAATAGCTTGGAAAAGCTGAATGACCTATTAAAGAATGATGCGGTGATCAAGGCTTATAATGACGATCCGTTTGAACCCCATGCGATAGCGCAGTTGAGGATAGGGGCTTATCAAAAAACCATCGTCATGAAATACATCGACAATTTGCTTGATTGGGGCGACCAATTGTTCGCGCAAGACACTTGGGAGTCCATCACCGAAGCAACCATGCTGTATTTCCTTGCCTATGACATACTCGGTAAAAAACCTGAAATCATGGGTACATTTAACCAAATTGAAACTACATCATTTGGTAATATACGAGATCACTATAAAATACCAATACCTCAATTTCTAATAGACCTAGAAAACGACCATGACATGAATTTAACCTGCCCCGCCTTCAATGACATCCATGCCTATTTTGGTGTTAGCGAGAACGAACAATTCACGGCTTATTGGGAACGTGTTGAAGACAGGCTGTTTAAAATCCGTCATTGCCTGAACATCAAAGGATTGGCACGGCAACTGGCCCTGTACGAGCCGCCGATAGACCCGGCCCAATTGGTTCGTGCCATGAGCAGCGCGGGCGGCAGCCTGCCCCTGAGCAGCCTAGTTGAAGTGGGCATCCCGCATTACCGCTTCGCCGTGTTGATTGAAAAAGCCAAGTCCATCACTTCTCAACTGATGCAGTTGGGTGGCTCGCTATTGGCTGCGCTAGAGAAAAAAGACGCGGAAACCATCGCGCAGTTGCGCTCTTCGCAGGAGAAGAGCCTGCTTAACTTGATGACATTCACCAAAGATCAGCATATTAAGGAACTCGAACAAATAGCTTTTTCCCTGCAACAGAGCCAACTCAGCGCCGATCATAGGCATGGTCACTATGCCAAGCTCGCGTCCGACGGGCTTTCACCGAAGGAGATTGAGAATATTGTTGCCATGAGTATCTCCTTAGGCTTCAGCATTCTCTCTGGAGGTATTAAGGCCGCCTCCGCCATAAGTTATGCCTTACCCCAGGTCGATTCAGCCGGCATCGTGACTTATGGCGGGCAACAACTCGGCTCTACACTGTCGTCTATTGCGGAAATCACAGAGCTTGGCGCCCTAGCCTCCAACTTCGCCGCACAATTGAGCTTGACCATGGCCGGTTACGAACGCCGCAAGGAAGAATGGCAGTTGCAAGCCAACTTGGCTGGATTTGACCAAGAACAAATCAAGTGTCAAATTGAAGCGCACAAGATTAGCCAAAAAATCGCACAACGGGAACTGGAAATCCACCAAACCAGCATCATGCAAAATGAGGAAATGGAAGCATTCGTCAGGGATAAGTTCACCAACTTGGAATTGTACCAATGGATGGTGGGTCAGTTGTCCACGGTTTATTTCCAAACCTTTAACCTAGCGCTGGATGTGGCAAAAGCGGCGCAACGGGCGTATCAGTTTGAGTTGGACTCAGACAAAACTTTTGTAAATTTTGGTTATTGGGATAGCCTGCGCAAAGGCTTGTTGGCGGGCGAGGGCTTGATGTTGGCGCTTAACCAGATGGAGAAAGCTTATTTGGACGAAAACACACGGACCTTGGAAATCGAGAAAACGATTTCGTTGCTGCAACTTGACCCCAAAGCGCTGCTTGATCTGAAATCCACAGGGGAATGTATCTTTGCTCTGTCTGAACTGCTGTTTGACCGCGATTATCCCGGTCATTATGCCCGCAAGATCAAATCCATTTCCCTATCCATCCCGGCTGTGGTCGGGCCGTATCAGAACATTAAAGCCATATTGACTCAGCAAAGTAGCAATATTGTAGTCAAAGCCGATTTAGATACCGTTAAATTCTTGTTGCCTGTTCCTGTTAAAGACGGGGAAACTAAACCATCTGAACCGGGGACAGATAAGTTACGCTCTAATTGGTTTGTCAATCAGCAAGTCGCCATTTCCAAAGGGGTTGATGATTCGGGGTTGTTTGTGCTGAACTTCAATGATGAGCGTTATTTGCCGTTTGAAGGAACGGGGGCGGTTTCATCGTGGAAATTATCCATGCCGAAAGCGTCCAATCAGTTTGACTTCAACAACATCTCCGATGTCATTATCCAACTGAAATATACGGCTATGGATGGCGGTGATATTTTCAAGAAAAGTGTGACTGATCTGGATGTCGTGAAGAAGTATTCCGGTAGCCACATCATTCTGATGTCTCAAGCCTTCCCACAACAATGGAATGCCTTTCTGAATGATCGTTCTAGTGCGAATAGCCAGACGCTGGAGTTTGAATTGAACAATGTTGTTCCGCCGCATATTAAGGAAGCAAAGCTGACGAATTATTACTTTAAGTTGAATGCGGTGGGAGATGATAAGCAAGAGATTGCTCTTGGTCAGACTGAAAGCTATATTCAACTAGAGTTACCTAAGAATCAAATCATTAAGGTTAAAAACGGTAGCAATGAAGCTATCCCAGGTGAATCGAATAATATCGTCGAAGGGAAGGGAATCATCACGTTTGATTTAACGAAAACACCAGATGCTCTGAAATCCAAAATCGGTGATTCAGCCACTGCCCGTCTCAACACTGAGATTATCAAAGACCTTGTATTGATTCTCTTCTATGAAGGAAATGTTACATGGTAAACTGGCTCGTGATTAGTTTTGTGACATAATAGGGCTTTGAAATCTAATGGAACAGTAACACACGCTGAGCAAAATCACTGGTGCGGATAGCTAAGAAAATTGCATAAAACTGGTCTATCTCAAAGGGCAGAGTGGGTTCGAAATGACTTTTAGCGGTTTCAATCAGAAATACCCACGATGGGGTAAAAAGCACCCTTGAAATTTGAACAAGAATTTCATGGCAAGGCCGCCTAATGAAATGTCCAGTTTTACTTTTGATTAACAACTAGGGTATGGCTTGCCAACAAGTATTATTTTGGTCTATTGCTATGTATACCGAAGAAGCCGGGCTTGAAATTTCCACAGAAGGGCGTGATGTTTGACATATACCGCAGCACGCTTAGCTTGTTGGAGTGAGGTACAAACCCCAACATTTTCAGCGAAGCGCGATTGGGCATGCAGAATTGGCTTATGAGCGCGGCGAGGTTTGCCACTCCGCTGCTTACGTTTTGTGCAACCCATGAAGCCAGAAGCTAAGGCACAAAACGTTACGGACGGGATTTGCAATCCCGTCCGGTTCCTGCTATATAATTTGATACTCCGACGTTAAGCGATAACGATTTGAGTGGATATGGTGTGCAGCCTTACAATACTAACTTTAACTAACCGATGATTAAAAACTATGTTTAAGTTTAACCGAGAAAAGTTTTTCAAAGGGTATAAAAATCATTTGGGGCCTCTCACGCAAAACCTTGTCGAGGCTTTGGACGCATTAATTGATCAAATCGAAAAAGATGATCGCTTTGATGCTGTGCAAGATGTCACAACCGGACAACGCCAACTCGCCTATTGCCTCGCCACGTTCAAGTGGGAAACGGCGCATAGCATGAGACCTATCGACGAACATGGAAGAGATGCGGATTTTGAGAAGCACTATGGACCCGATACAAAAATCGGTAAATCGCTAGGCAATACCCAACACGGAGATGGGGCGCGTTTTCATGGGCGCGGCTTTGTGCAGTTGACGGGCCGGAACAACTACAAAAAGGCGGGGGACTTCCTTACAGTCGATTTGATCGCCCATCCCGACAAGGCGAAGGATATAAATTTGGCTTACCGGATTGCTACCGAGGGCATGATAGAGGGGTGGTTCACGGGCAAAAAGCTTAACCAGTTTTTCAAGAAAGGCGAAGTATCGAATTGGATTGATGCCAGGACTATTATTAATCGTCACGACAAAGCCGAGGAAATTGCCAACCTAGGCCGAAAATTTTATGAGATTTTGGAAGTATCCGTCACATCATGACTTAGGAAACTAGACGATACCGATCTTATATGAGGCAAAGTTGGATTGAAACCGGCCTAGCAAGCACTTGCCTTGTTCGTTATTTAAGGCAATAAACAAAATATGAGCCAAATCGCCGGTTACGATTACGATATTTTCATCAGCTACAGCCACGCGGATAACACCCCCTTGCTGGGCAAGCCCGGCTGGGTGGAGTCGTTCCATCAAGGCTTGGAGGATTGGCTGGTTAAATTGCGCGGATTTCGTGCATTGACCCTCTGGCGTGACGATAGGTTGTTGGGCAATACCGCCTTTGATGATGCTATCGAGAACCGGATAAAATCCTCGGCCTTGTTTCTGGTGCTCAACTCCCGCAATTATGTGCAATCCGAGTATTGCCGCAAGGAACTCGACATTTTTCATCGCTATCACTCTGGACGGCCTGGGGGGCTGTTTTTTGGCGAGGAAAGCCGCATTCTCAATATTTTGCTGAATAACATCCCCCATGCCGACTGGCTGCCGCAACTGGCCGGCACCTCCGGGTTCCCCATGCATTCCAGCCAAGAGGAAGGGAAATGGGGCGATTTCACGTTTCCCAGCGACGATAAATTCAATAAACAATTGGGCAAGATCGTTGATGCCATCGAATCGGTACTGAAAAAAAGCCCCGCCCCCCAGTCCGCCCATCCGCAAAGCGAAAAGACCTTGCCGAGGATTTTTCTCGCGGAAACGGAAGACGGGCTTAGGCGGCAACGGCGGCGCTTGCAGGATGACTTGAAGGCACAGGGCGCTGAAGTGCTGGTCGGCATTCCTCCGCCGGACGATTATTCCGGTCATCGAACCCAAGTCTTAAGTGTGCTGGACAAAGCCGATTTGTCCGTGCATCTGCTCGGGCCATGGTCGGGCAGGGAAATCCACGATAAGGAAGAGACAACCTATCCCCGCGAACAAGTCGAAATTGCCCTGTCTTGCAAAACCCCGCAAACCATTTGGGTCCCCGCCGAACTGAACATTGAAACCATCGAGGATGAGGCATATAGAAACCTCATTCAGGTATTGGAAAATGGTTCGCGTGAAGAAAAGAACTTCGCCTTTCTACGCGGGCCTCCTTCCGCCCTGACCGAATTTCTGATTCAAAAGCTGCATGAATGGCATTCGCCCAAGGCTGCCCCAAACGCTATGCGCAGTGTGTTGATCGACACCCATCAAAAAGACCAAGGCCATGCCTACCATCTTGCCGAAGTGTTGGCCCATCAGGGGTTGGATGTGGATTTCAACAAGGATTCCCGAGACCCTTTGCAAAGCCTAGCCAATTTTGAGCGCACTTTACGCGAGGTGGAGCATCTCATCCTGATGTTTGGCAAAGTGGCGCCGGAATGGCTGGAAGGGCGGGTCAGGAAAGCCTTGAAAGTCGTGGCGGAACAATACAGCAGCGACACCCCTCTGGCGCTGGAAAACATCTGGGTGCTTCTGCTCCCCGGCAGCGGCGGCAAGCTTCCGCTGGGGAAGTTACCGCCGATAATCCGCATTGATGTGTTGGACAACAGCCAGTCCGAAGCCATCGAACCCACCGTGGTTTCCAAGTTGTTGCAGGCCCAAGGGATCGACATGCGAATATGAATAAGCCACGCCAACACAATCCCTTCGTTGGCCTTCGCCCTTTCGAGAGAGAGGATAGCCTTTATTATTTTGGGCGCGACGGGCAAACCAAGGCATTGTTGCAACACCTGCACCAATGCCGCTTTCTTGCTGTGGTCGGGAGTTCCGGTTGCGGGAAGTCCTCTTTGGTGAGGGCAGGACTGATTCCCCATCTGCAAGCGGGTTTCCTAGTCCGAGACCGGGACACTTGGTTGATTGCCACCATGAAACCCGGCGATGGCCCGCTGCGCAACCTTGCCGCCGCCTTACTTGGCATCCGCAATAGCAACCCAACCCGCGAACAGATTGAAGAATTTCGGGAAGAGCTATGTGACGGGGGTGCCAGCGCCATCGTGACGGGCTTGCAAGCTGTCATTGAGGAGGCGGATGGCAATTTGTTGCTGGTAGTGGATCAATTCGAGGAGTTGTTCCGCTTCGGGCTTGATGCGAAACAGCCAGAACGGCATGAAGAAGCCATTGATTTTGTCGCCATATTGCTTGCTTTGGCACAACAGCGCGATATGCCGGTATATGTCTGCATCACCATGCGCTCTGATTTCGTTGGCGAATGCGATGCCTTTTTTGGCCTCCCGGAGGCCATGAACCGGGGCCAATATTTAGCGCCGCGCCTGACCCGATCACAGCGGCTGGAGGCTATTGTCGGGCCGATTAACTTGGCAGGTGCCAAGATCGCACCCCGCTTGGTTGACCGTCTGCTGAATGAAAACATGGAGACCCGGGACGACCTGCCCTTATTGCAACACGCCCTGATGCGCACATGGACAACGTGGGAAGACGGCGGGGCGGTAGGTTCGCTTGACATCCAGCATTACGAGGCCATAGGCACGGTGGCTAATGCCTTGGACAGACACGCGGAAGCCGCGTTGGATGCCTTGCCAGAAGTTGACAAACCCATCGCCAAACGATTGTTCCAAACCTTGACGGAAACCGATCAGGGCAATCGCACGGTAAGAAAGCCCACTACGCTTCGGGACATTGCTGCAATTGCCGGGGTGTCGCCGGAAAAGGTGATAGCGGTCATCAACCAATTTCGCGCAGACGAACGCAATTTCTTGGTTCTTTCCAGTGACAGCGCCAATCCCCTCGTGGACATTTCCCACGAAAGCCTGATCCGGCAATGGAAAACCTTGACCGAATGGGTGAGTGAAGAAGCCGAATCAGCCAGACACTATCAACGGCTGGTGGACAGTGCGAAATTGAACCAGCAGGGAAAAGCCCGACTGTATAGTGACCCGGACTTGCAACTGGCCTTGGACTGGCGAGCCAACTTACTCCAAGCCAGGCCAATGAATTCTTTGGAGGTGTGGGCCAGACACTACCACGGCGATTTCCAATTGGTGATGCAGTTTTTGGATGCCAGCCAAGAGGCGGATCGGCAAGCCAAGGCAGAAGAGTGGGAGCGGCAGCTTGAGAAAGAGCGCTTATTGCATGAAAAGGCCGAAGCGATACAGCAGAAAGCAGAACAACAACAGCAGGCTTTGCGCAGAAGCCGTATCTATAGCGGGA
This sequence comes from uncultured Methylococcaceae bacterium, assembly GCA_903930145.1. Lineage (GTDB taxonomy): Bacteria > Pseudomonadota > Gammaproteobacteria > Methylococcales > Methylococcaceae > Methylumidiphilus. The sequence goes on along the minus strand of CAIYXP010000356.1, from coordinate 39,256 downwards.
TTATTGCCTTTTTCTTGGTCTTGGCTATCGGAGCGGCAGGGTTTGCGTTTAACCAAAATAATCAGGCGCAAATTCAAAAAAGAATTGCGGAATCCAAAAGCGTCCAGGCGCAGGAACAAAAGCAGAATGCCGAGTACAATTTGTCCAAGGTATTCGAAACCCGAGCACTGAAATTATTACTAGACAAAAATCATCCTGATATCGAGTACTCCGAGAATACGCAGAATGAATCTACGCGAAATGCTTGGATTTATATTGCGGCGGCACTCAACCTCGACATACCTCCGACGAAACAAGCGCTCTCACTAAAAGCCTTGGGAACCTTGTTAACCGATCCCTCATTGCACCCGGAATCAGCGGATTTTTGGATTCCCCGCAGCCATCAATTCACTGATGGAGCTTGGGTAGATTGTGTCATCTTTAGCCCCGACGGACGACAACTGGTGACAACGGGTTTTAGCGCTCGCCTGTGGGACGTGGTTTCTGGGAAAACCATTCATATCTTAGAGGAAAAGGGTGGGGGTGGGGGCGGCTGCGTCTCCTTCAGCCCCGATGGCAAGCGACTGGCGACTACAGCTCTTTATGGCAATACCATCAATCTGCGGGACGTGGCAACCGGGAATATTCTGTCCACATTGGGAGGGCAGAAATGGGGTTCGATAATCGCCTTTAGCCCCGATGGCAAGCAACTTGCCGCAGGTGGCGAGGACAAGGTCCGACTATGGGAGGTGGACTCCAGAAAACTCATCTTTACGCAGGAGCAAAAGGGATGGTTCACGGGCATTGCTTTTAGTCCCGATGGCAGGCAACTCGCTACGTCTTCCAATCAAGACAAAACCGTCCGCCTGTGGGATGTGGCGACCGGGGCTACTGTTGCCAAACTGGAAGGGCATGAAGGGCCGATTAATGGCATTGCCTTCAATCCATACGGCAAGTGGCTGGCGACGGCTTCCGCTGACAAGACAGCCCGCCTATGGGAGGTAAATTCCGGCAAAGCCCTTTACACATTGAAGCACCACACGGAACCGGTCACGAGTATTGTCTTTAGCCCTGACGGCAAACAATTGGCTACGGCTTCCGAGGACAAAACCGTCTGCGTGTGGGAGGTTGACTCCGGCAACCTCCTGTTTACATTGGAAGGACATGCGGGAGCGGTCACGAGCATCGCCTTTAGCCCTGACGGCAAACAATTGGCTACGGCCTCCGATGATCAAACCATCCGCCTGTGGGATATGGCCTCGGGCAAAACCGTTCAAACCTTAGAGGGCAAAACAGGTAAGGTCAAACGTGTTGCTTTCAGCCCCGATGGCAAACTGCTGGCTTCATCATCCTATCTTGCTCCCCCAACGCCTCGGATTGGCGAAAGTTACCTACCCTCTTCATTTGGCTCGACTGTTCGGCTATGGGACATAAACACAGGCACGATTCTAGCCGAGCCGGGTGATGGTAAAAGTCCAGCCACAAACGTTGCCTCTAAGTCCGAAGCCGGTCAACCTGATAAGGTTGCAACCAACAAACCCGTTAACCACGAAGTGAGTGCAAAGGAAGGCATCGTAAAGCTGGAGGGGCTTGATGGGGTCGAAATTACAGCCAGCACCTTCAGCCCCGACGGCAAGCAACTGGCTACAGCTTCCAAGGATCAAACTATCCGCCTGTGGGATGTGGCTACAGGAAAGCAACTAGCCAAGACCAATTTGGTTGGAAAATGGATTAGGTTGAGCTTCAGTCCCAACGGCAAGCAACTTGTTTTAAGCTTCGTGGATCACAACGCTAACGTCGTTACCCTGTGGGACATCGGATCAGACCAGCCCCCCACCAAGCTGAAAGACGATCAATCGCTTTTTAGTCGCATAGCCTTCAGTCCAGACGGCAAACTACTGGCATTGCGTAGCGGCGACAGTTTCGTCCTGTGGGACGTGAGCACAGGCAAGCGCATCAACACATTAAACCAACAGAAGGGAGTCGAGGTAACGAGTGCAGTTTTCAGCCATGACGGGAAGCGACTGGCAACGGGTCATTCTGACAAAAAAGTGCTGCTGTGGAGCATGGATTCTGGCAACCTCAGCCTAATCCACACGTTGTCGGGACACGAAGATTTAGTTTACAGTATGACCTTCAGCCCCGACGGCAAAAGACTGGCCACAGGCTCCGTTGACAACACCATGCGCCTTTGGGAAGTGGATTCCGGCAAGGCCCTTTACACCTTGAATGACTTTATGGGAATTGTCAATGATGTCGTTTTTAGTCCCGACGGCAAGCAATTGGTTACCGTGTCCATGGACAATCATAATAAGGGAACTGTAAGCTTGTGGGAGGTGGATACTGGCAAAAATCTGCAAACTTTTAATATCCCATCCGAGTGCAATCCTTACGGCATTGTCTCAAGTCCTGATGGCAAAACGCTGGCATCCACTTCCAACAAGCTCTGCCTGTGGGATGCGGATTCAGGTAAAACCTTGGCAATACTGGATGGCATTCTCAGTTTCGCCTTCAAACCTGACGGCAAACAATTGGATTTAGGCACAAAGGACAACAGGATTCAGGTCTTGGATTTGACATACTTGCCACGCTTGCTTGAACTGGAGAATGACCGCAAGCTGGCATCTTTATTCGAAGAAGCTCTAATCTTTCTCTGGCAAAGAAAGCTAGACCCGGAAACAGGCCAAATCGTGCCCCTCCCAAGGCAACCGACCATCAAACCCCAAGGCGATTATTTTTTCGAGTACGAACCTAAGTTCCGTCCCTTGCTTGACCCACCCAAACCCGGACAGACGCAGTTTGATCAAATTATCGAATGGGCAAGGCAAGAGGAGCATAAAACCCCAAGCAAGATAGACTAGCCAATAAAAAGTTGGGTTGGAGTTTGCACAAATCATGAAAGTGCTCATCAGGTGCTGAGCATTTTCCTACTATGCAATAAAATTGGAAAATTACATTCATCAAGAAGAAGTTTCCATGGCAGTGTTTGAGTATATGAAATTCAAAGGCCACGAGATCACAGGGTAGATTTCAGACCCCAGCCATAAGTGAAAACATTGAAGTTCTGTCTTGGACCATGGCTTCAATCAACCCACCACGACGGTACATAGCACTGCTGCTGGCTGAATAGTGGAAAAAAGCCAATCAAGGTGTCTTCACCTTCATTTGCAAAGCTGCCATTTTTTCCAGCGCAGCCCACGTGGTCAGTCTGGATGCCAACGTGAGCAGCAGATGCTTGAGGGTGACTTGCAGGCAGTAGACTATCAAGGCAACAAAGGTGTGCGCCTTGATGCGGGCATCGGTCTGGTGTTGAACGGGCCGCAACGATGTGTTTGGCTGAGGAATCAAGGCCATTTAACGAACTGGACAATTCGCCCGTTGGCAGCCGATCATAAAAGGGTTGGACCGTTAGCCTAATGGCTTTGGCTCAGTTGAAGTCATTCGCCTAGACGGGTCGATGGTCCTGACATCGCCGTAAGTCAGTGGCAAACCCTCTGGGTCCACCAAATCGGCACGGATGACCTTGCCCAATACGAGCATGTGATCGCCAGAGGGATGTTTGGCGACAACCTCGCATTCAAACCAAGCAATTGCAGCATCCAAAATGGGTGCGCCACAACGGGCTTCGTGCCAAGCCGCCCCTGCGAGCTTGTCTTCTTTCATCGGTGTCCCGAAATGCAGGGCCATGTCGCCATGGCCTTTGCCAAGCACGTTCACAGTGAAAAAGCCGCCCTCGCTTAACAGCGCGTATGATTTATGCGTCGGGGCGATGCCAAGCGCCAACATTGGCGGGTCTAAGGAAGACTGCGTGACCCATGACGCGGTGAAGGCGTTTTTCCGTTCAAGGTGTGACACACCGATGACATAAACGCCTTGGGTCAGCCTATCCAAAACGGTCAGAAGGTTTTCAGGCACGGGCAGGGTTCCTACTATGGCAAGGAGAATTTTCGTGGGAGGGGCATCTGGGGATTGTACCGGAAGAAGGTTTTGCCCCGTCAATGATTCCATCCGGCTTGGTTAGGAATTTGCCGGTCAAATGTAATGTGGATTGATTTTTTTTCCAAAAATCAAACCTGCTACATCCTTTCACCGATCAACGATGTTCAATTCTGAATGCCAAGTGGGTTCGTTGCGATACGGTAAGACACGATTGTGCCATTCCGCGATTGTTGCAAATATGAAAGTCAATGACGTAAAAAAGGCTTCATTGGATGCGATTCTTGAACCAATCGCTTGCTTGATGTCTGGAACAGACAGTAATCTCAGCTAACCGGTCATGTTTTGATTACTTTATATTTCGCCAAAAGTTTCTGTTGACAGTATGACCTGCCTAGGGAAAAAATATTGTCTGGGCAAGAATAGAAGGTTCGAAATTTCCAGTGCGATTGACGACAAAGCAAGGCCAAGCCTCCCCTGTCCAGACGGGGACCGTCCAGTGGTTTTCAAACAGCAAAGGCTACGGATTCATCCGTGGTCAGGACGGCGTTGAGCGTTTTTTCCATGTCACCGACTTGACGGGTGATTTCATGCCGGACAGGGGAGATTCTGTCATCTTCCAGTCCAGACAAGACGGCAAGGGGCCGCGAGCGGCTGGAGTGGCACTTAATCCTAATTTTACGGCTGAACCAAACCATATCCGGCGAGACGGGCGGGTGTCTTGTCCACATTGCAGCAGACCGATTGTTCCGCGAATGACATTCTGGGATGGGCGACCATACAAATCATACTGCACTTTTTGTGGAGGAATGATCAGGAATTTTTATAAATACAAACCCGGTTTACTTGATATTATTTGGGACATTATAATTCATGTAATCTATTTTATTGCTTATATTATAATTACTTTGGTTGGGTTGTGCTTATTGGCACTTGCTCAGAGAGATTCTAGCCTTGGCTATGCTTTCTCAGGACTATTAATCTTAGGTTTAGTAATATATCAGATATTTTTAGGGGGATTTCACTTAGCACGGGGAATATACTCAGGTTTACGAAATAGTAATAGTAAGCAACCATTTTAGATTGACTGAATTAAGATTTATCTGACTCCTTTTGAGGGCAGATAAGCAGATAAGTAGTCAGGCATAAGTCTACGAGCACATCCATCATGCATATCCTTGATTTTTATTATAGTCTTATGCCAGATTATTTTTGTTTGGCTACTTATGTTTCTATGCCGATATCGGCCATCTCCGGCTAGTCGGCGAATGGAAAAATGCTGGTGTTGAACGACCGTTAACACCTACCGAAGGAGACTTTCACAACTGTTGGACATCGGACGGCTAGCGGCCATTGCCGTCATTCGAACTCGTCCTGTGATTTTCTCGAACGACATCTTTCAGGAGTGCATATGGGGTGACTGGAAGCTTACCGATGAGTGATGTTTAACCCATATTGAGCATCTGCGGCTGTGTTCATTTCAGGTGGATAAGGAAGCTCGGTGCACGTTTTTTGGTATGGCTCATCTAAGCCGACATATTGTTGCCATTCTTTGTTTGTGATATTGCGGTTAGCGATCATACAAGCCTGTTTTTGCCAACTCTTGATGTCGATATCCCACAGCCAGACCGTCCCGTCAGAACCTCCCGATGCCAATACGTTTCCATCCGGGCTAAATGTCAAACTGCACCTTTGGTTACCTTGATCGGCCATTGCTCTACTAAAAGGTTGGCGATTAACAACATCCCATAGCTGCATTATTCCATGCTCGCCACACGATGCGAGGAGAGTGCCATCGGGATTGATAGCAACTATTGGCCATGTGTCAGCTTGGATCAATTCACCTAGGGGTTGGCCAGTTAGAGGATTCCATAGCCCGATTATGCCAGATTGATCCGCGCCAGCAAGAACCGATCCATTATGACTGAAGACAATATCTGTTACATTTGCAAAAATGCCAACCGTATGAAGTTGATCTAAGTCACTGATTGCTTGTTGTTTATCCACATCCCACAGAAATAACCTTCCTTTTCCCGACGCTTCTGATAAGGCCATGAGTTTTCCGTCAGGACTGAAAGCGAGCTTCGATCCTGCACCTATGCCACGACTTTTCAAGGATTCCTCAATAGGATGATTGGAGATTAAATCCCATAACCGTACCGATCCCTCATCGGCCCAAGCAATAATATTACTATTCGGCTTGATGGCAATGCTCCAAACCCATCCATGCTTAATCGTGAAAAGCTCGCCCAAAGGTTTGTGAGTCGCACAGTTCCACAATCGGATGGTTCTATTCTCATCGACTGAGATGAGATTTTCACCACCAGAATTGAAAGCGATATTCCATATCCGCTTGCCTTGATGCGCATTGATGGGGTCGCCAATCGCTTGGAGAGTCTGAGAATCCCAAAGCCGCAGTGTGCCATCCTCTCCAGCCGATGCAAGCGACCTGCCGTTAGGGCTGAAAGCGATGCTTCCTACCGCAGCTTCATGAGCTTTGATGGGATGACGAAGAGTTTGTTGGCGAGACATATCCCACAATCGCACTGCGCTGTCGGAACCTGCTGACACGAGGCGCATCCCGTCTCGGCTAACGGCAAAGGTCCAAACTGGGCCTCGTTGACTGAGCCCACCTACTGGTTCATGAGTGACGGAATCCCATATTTTCACCATCCCGCTGACGCCGGCTGTTATGATCTGTTTTCCATCCGTGCTGAAGGCGACTTGAGTAATCCCACCCTGTTGCGCATTTACAGGCTCACCGATTGTTTGACGGGTCTTAGGATTCAATAAGCGTAATTTGCCATCGTCTCCTGCTAGTGCCAGCAACTCGCCATTAGGGCTGAATGCCACACTTCTAAGCGCGCCATCTGTAATCCGAATTGATTTGCTTAAAGGCTGTTGCTTGGCAACATCCCAAAATTCTAGCGTCCCATCCAAGCCGACCGAGACAAGGCGCATTCCATCAGGACTGAATGCAATGCTGGTTGCCTCCTCACCTGCTTTTCCTCCCATATCGTGAGTATGAAATGGCTTGCCCACAAGCTTGCCATTGTCTGTGTACCATAGCCGTATCGCCCCGCTCTGATCTGTAGATGCTATTAGCTTTCCATCGAAACTAAATGCAACAGCGGATATTCCCTCTTCATGCCCGATGAGTGATTTGAGTGGCTGTTGATTGACGATATCCCACAGCCGCACTTCCTGATTCATACCCGCCCATGCGAGGGATTTTCCATCGGGGCTGAAGGTGACGGTCTTTAGCCAACCCTTATCCTTTCCAATCAACTTGCCCAATGGCTTGGGCATAGCAAGATTCCACAACCATATTTCCCCATCGTCACCCACGGATGCCAGGGAATTTCTGTCTGGACTGAAAGAAACAGAACTCACCGAACCCTTGTGCCCATATAGTACGGTAGAGAGCGGGATTTCTGGATGAAGTAAGCCGAATAGGATTTTTCGTACCTCAATAGTAGGGCTATGTACGAGATTTATTGCTGTATTTGCGAGCAAAAGAGCGAGTTCAGGTTCTGTGGAAGAAAGTGTCTGGGCAGTTATTGCAACCTTTCCTGATAATGCCAAATATCTCTGTTCTTCTGCCTGTTTCTGACGCATTTCGGCGATGTGTGTCTGTAGTTTCGCATTATCTCGCTGGCGAATCGCCATAATCGTAGATGCAGTCGCGAAAACAGTTAACGTCGCTAGGGCAGCGACCGAAAAACCGACCAGACGATTAACTTGCCTGTGTTGCGCAACGTCTTCGCCGATCAGTTCGTCTTTCGGTCGATTATGAAGAGGTGCGGCGATCTCGGCTACCGAGGCACGAAACACAGGATCACGCAGCGAAAGCTGTTGTGCATTTCGAGCCCAGCCGAGACGGATGTACCGGGGTTCATCCTTGAACACGCCACGTAACACATCAGCAGAGAGGACGTTGGTCTCGTTCCAGTCAAAGTCCCCTGCCTTTGCATCCCAGACGATCCTTGGAGGCTTATGGGAAACAAGATCCTCATCTGTCACAACAATGAGTAGACGATCCAGATTCTTATGTCGGCACCAGTACTCCAATTCTCGCTTAACCCACCCCGACTGGGCTGATTGTTGCGATGCCAACAAAACAAAAAATCGTGAAGCAGACAGTGCCGATTCTATAGACGACCATAAGCCAGGATTGGCACTCAAGCTCGCTTCGTCGCGAAATATATGTAGGGCGCGCAGCTTATACCAAGGCTTGGCGAATTGATGTAGACCGTTCTGTAAAGACCGAGCCAAATCCCCGTCCAATGCTCGGCTATAAGAAATAAAAGCGTCGAAAGACGCATCATGATCATCTGATCCAACCTCAGTCTTCACTTGTCTATTTCCTTACTAAGTCGATTCCATTTTATCGGTATTCTATTCATGCATTCTCACTCTCTTCGCCTGAAGAATGCAAACGCTACGTAAACTTGTCAATCTGACTATGTTCATAGGAATTGAGATGGGTTTGGTATGTGGAAGCGGAAATCTGAACAAACGGATGTTTCTAAGTAAGATGTCCTCATATGTCATTGGGCGAATTGCTTGTCGGGTAACATCTAAGGTCTGAATGATCCCAAGTGATCTATAACGAAACGATAAATCCCTCAAAGGCGGTTTTAAAATTCGCCACCATCCGCTTTGCGAGGAATTATCATTCGAAAATCTGAATCGACTGACTCCTTCGTGCACGGACCACTTGATCGACTCTGAAGAAAGCGGACGATGTTGAACGACCGGTATCGGCTATGACGCATGGTCGTGGAGCCGAACAGCCACCTGATTTCAGATTTCCATGATCGGCAGCTTGATGATCAATAAGCTGTCACTGAACTTGAAAAAGTTATCCGGCAGGTATGGGTCGATGTGGGACGCTATACATTTTACTCCATCTAGTTCAGGGATTTATAGCTATAAAATTGCTGATGGCCTTATATACAAAATTCCGTATCAAAATAAACTAACTGACTAATTATTCGCTAAGTTGTAAGAACCCAGTAAGTTAATAAGGTCTGGGCGATTTTGACCAGCGGCACGGCGCAGCAAGCTGGCTATTTCAGACCCTAAATGATCTCCATGTTCACTTCTAAGCTTATCGCTTAATTCACTTGATTTACCCAAGAATGGGTTGTAGTCACCAACCACAGAGGCTCCAGCAAATGATTCAAACATAGAAGCCCGATAATAATCTCGCTGAGTTGGGGTAAGTCTGTTTCCAGACTCGGCCACACGTTGGTCAGCCCACGACTCGGCTGCTTTTAGCCCACCCTCTGGAGCAGCAGCCAAGGCTGACAGAAGCGATTCTCCAAGGGTTTTTCCTTGTTTGCGGGAGTTGTCAAACTCGTTAATGAAATATTTTACAGAACCAGTACCCGCATATCCAATCAAAGACATATTTTGAGCCGTATTGTAAATAGCACCCCCAATCGCATCGTATTCGAATTCGGCTGCCGAAGGTTGGCTATTGGCAGCCTTGCTGATTTGGTCACGAAAATAGGCAGACTTGTTGGAGTGCATGTCAGCAAACCCTCCATCAGAGGCTCCGTGCATGGTTTTCTGGGCCTTTTGGTAGGTGGCATTGATTGCCTTCTCACCTCCCTCGACATGGTTTTCGGCTATTTGAATGCGCACTGGCACCCGACTATCCAGACTGCCAGCCTCGTTTCGCGGATCGTTGAACCCTGCCTGTCCAGCCTTTGACCTAGCCAACCCAAATTCAGGCGACTGATTGGACAATTCTGAATTGCTGTCTGGAAGCGGACCATCCGGTTTGTTGAGCTTCCATGCATCGCCTAGGAGTTGGTAAGCTTCAACCTCCGCCAGCAGTGTTTCGTGCCGGTCCAGTTGCCTGAAGATCGGCGATGAATGTCCCGCGAGCAGTGACATCCCCGCAGCGGCATACGCCTGTTCCTTATCGGTAATCAATCCCGTCGTGCGCCATTCGGCCCCCAGCCGCTGAGCATCCCCGCGCAGACCGAACCTGTCCAGGGTCATGTCCAAGGAGGACATTAGCTTAGGGTCGCCGGATATTTTAAGCCCTGTTTCGGCAGCGCCGTAACTGGCCGATGCGCCGAAACGGCTTTGCGCCGAGACAGTTTGGTTGTAGGTTTCCGTCGCGGACAAGGTATCGGCTGCACTGTGTTGGAGCGAGGACAAATCCTGGCTTTGCAGCCCCAATGAAGCCACTTCGCGGGTTCCAGACTGGGCATCCGTGGCGATGCTTTGGGCCAAGTCGGTTTGCCAGCCGTGATCTTTCACCACCCTGTTGGAAATGTCCGCCGCGATTTCGTCCGCACGGCTGGTTCCAACGTGAAACTGGTTCTGGAGTTGCCCGGACAGGTTGCCCCTTAGTTTAAACATCGACTCCTTTTCGTTTTCCTTGTCTTTATTTTTGTCCTTAGCCGAACCCCTGCCCAAAGTCGCCGCACCCCCAACCACCGCCGCAAAATCATCCCCCGACATCCCAGTGTCCCGGTAGCGTTGGGCAAAGTCCTCGCCGGTTGCCCGCATGAACTTGTCGGTCTCGCTGCTGCTGCTTGAGATTCGGCTTCCGACAGAGTGCGAGTCGAAGCCTTCCTGTGAAATGCCGTTGGAGCGGGATGCTGTGTTTGACAGGCTGTCCATGAAGCTGCTGGTGGCCTGCTGCATGGCAGCGGAGGCGGACGAGACCGATGCACTGAGGTCTTTTCCAGCTTGGAAAGAAGGTAAAACTTTTTCGGCACCGAATTGGGTTGTGCCTGTCAACGGGGCATGTTGGTAGTTGGGTTGCAGATTCAAGATAGGCGCTGGGCTTACGATGTCCGGCGAGTTGATCTTTTCGTTGACGAAATCGCCGCCCTGCATCCTGCCCAAGAAATGGGTTGCCGTGACCGACCCGCCGTAGACCAGCATCAGCGCGATGGCCGGGGTCGAGGAAGCCAACATGCCGCCGATAGCCAGCCACTCCTGGATTGCCATGTCCATCTGGTACAGCCCGTACATCGAGGGCAAGTTGAACTGGGCTGCGTTTAACGCCTCCATCTTGCCGGCCGCTGCCATCGTTATGTAAAGGTTCACCACGGCCAAGATCGGCATCCAAAGCTGTATCCACAGCAGCATCAGGAAATACTGGCCGGTGATCTGAATGCCCCTTGCCCCCAACATCACGGCGAAGGCCATCAAGGGTGTTATCGCGTAGCTGAAACCCTCTATCCATGTCATCATCGGACGGACAATGCGGGTGAACAGAGTTTGCTCAGAAGCCCACTGACTGTTGCGTTGCTGGATGGCCTGCTCGACCATCGCCGCCTTGTTCCATTTCATGCCGTCCTCGTGCCGACCGACAATACCCTTTTCGAACATCGGCGTGATCAGCGAGGCCAGCATGTAGTCCATCGCGCTGACGCTGCCGCCGGTCAGTGCGTTCAAGGCTTCGTCGATGCGGGGTTCCACGTCCGCTGGCGTTGATACTTTCAAGGCTTCCTTCAGGATGTTCTCGACTTCGGGGACTGCCATGTTCCTGACGTAGATGTCCAAGGCCACCCACGCCTCGGTGCAGTCCAGTATCTTCGGCGCACCGCCCGTGTAAATCTCGGTGGTGTAAATATTGGAGTCAAAGCGGATGGCATTGAGCAGTTGGGGCTGGCGCATGATCGAATCAATCGGCACAATGTTCAAGTCCACCCCCGTAAGCGTACATTCCTTGACGTAGTTGATGAGGGAGTTTTCCAAGTCGCCGTCTGTGTTGGGCGAATTCGCCTTGCCGAGTTGCACTCTGGACAGGAGGTTCTTGCGCACCGAGGCCATGACTTGCAGCGAATCGGCGAAGCCGTGGCCGGTCATGCTCGGCGTGGAAAAGCCTTGCTCGAACAGCCGGGTAAGACGATACCCAATGTTGGACAGGATCGAACCCGCCGCTGCGGGTCCGAGCGGGACGTTATCCACCACGCGAACCTGACCGGTGTAGGCATCCTCGACCATGACCCTGACCCCCGGCGCGAACATCAAAAGGTAGATCAAGATCGAAGCCAGCATGTCCTGATAGCGGATTCCCCTACCGTCGTACTGGGTCAGGCCACGCACCAAAGTCATCAAAATGCCCAGCAACGCGCCAACCCCTGCAGCGGTGGCGTAATGGCCGGTCCCGGCGATCATGGCGACGGCGTTGAGTACCGCCGCCAGAAATGCCGAGTCGCCGATGGAGAAAATGTCAAAGACCATTAGAGTTTACCTTTCGTGTTTTCAAAGGGATGTTTAAAATGCGAATTCAGGGCAAGTGATAGCCAAATCAACGACTTATGTTTACGTAAAAGCTTCGGATAGTTTCAGGGTGTCGGATACGCCTGTTGCGAACCCGGCGACTGGGTGAATGAACCGTAGGTCTTGGCCTTCGACCCGTTCATGACGTGGGTGTAGAACTGCAACAAGGACTGGGTGTTGCCGTATCGCCCGGACAACTCCGCTGACTCGTACTGGAGTTCCTGCCTTGCCTTGTCCAAGGTGTCGGCAAGCTTGGTCGCGTAGGCGTGGTCTTGCAACGAACTGGCTTGCCTGACCGCATCCAGCATCCCTTGAACCATCAGTTGGGCCATTTCCAACGCGATGACTGGCGAGCCTTCGTCGGCGAACAACTTTGCCATGCCGTAATCTTCCCTGGCCAAGTTGCGGATCATGGCGGACACCGCGCCGGGAACCAATTCCATGAAGGCCATTTCGTTCTGGGTCAGCGGGCCGGTGTTGGTGGCGAACTTGTAGACCAGCCCGTTCCCACCCCCGGAACCGGCGAGGATGTCATGCACCCGCTGTTTGAGTCCGACGAGGGAAATGCCTTTCGCCACCGGGTTCAGGCAACCGTCCATGTCGGTGGTGTCGCACTCGTACACCTGCACACTCTGGTAATCATTTGCACCCGAGCCGTTGAGCAGGTCTTTGATCCTTAGCAGATTGGGCAACGTGACGACGGGGTTGCTTTCGCCCTTGCCGTCCGGTGCAGACTCAGGCGGTTTGACGACTACTGAGCCGGTGACGCTCATTGCCGCCTGTAGAAATTCGTTGCCGCCGAACTTGAACCAGCCGCCCGCGTTATTGTGGTTAAGCGACCGCCACACCAGGTTGCCTTGGATGACCTTCTGCATGTCCGTGGCGGCGTTGGCCTTCACCTGCTGGACAGGATCGCCTTGCGAACTGGAATTGGTCAAAGCCCCGAACACGTCGGTCACGCCCTTGGAAAACGAGATGGTGGACATCTTCATGTCGCTCTGGACTTTTTCGGGCAACACACTCGCCGCGTCGTTGACCAGCCCTTGGGCCAACTGGCAGGAGTTGGAGAACATCTGGTTGAGTTGCTGCACCTTCTTTTGAAGATCGGACATGACATTGCCGCAATCGGGACACATGGCGTTGATCGCCAGTTGGAAGGCATAACCAGCCGCATTGGAAGCCACCGCCCGCATCAGATCGACGAACTGGTTCATGTTGATGAACGAGAAGGAACCGCCGAACAAGTCAATGCCGCCGCAACCGGCGCTGAACGACGGCGGGACGAAGGACACCATGTTGGTGTTCATCACCCGGTTGCGCGAGACCACCGAGCCAGCAGAGATAACACCCCGACGTTGCCCAAGATGGGCAGTCGGTGAAGTGGCGTTGGTCATCGTGCCGAACATCGCGTCCATTTCCTGTTGGAGGTCGGCATGGGCTGTCGTGGGCAATAAAGCCAACAAACCAAGGAATACCAAGGCACGGAGCCGCATAAAAACCATCACAAGGGGGTACAATAAACAAGAGGGCATTACGGACTCCAAGGGTTCGATGTCGGCGACGGACTGATAGGCTGCAATCCCGATTGCCGTTGCAGTGTGCCGATCAGATTGGCAGGATTGACTAACATTTCGTTGTCCATCACAGACGGCGCGGGAACAAGACTCGGTGTCCGCCTCTCCCCGCGTGTGGCTTCGTAAACGCCTTGGTCGATCCAGCCGTTGTCCTTGGCGGCCAGCAGGATTCGACCTGACAGGTCGTCCAGCGAAATCGCACCTTGGGCGAGTTGGACGATGCCATTTGGCGGCTTCATCAGGAATAATGCCGGAGTGGAAACCACCCCCAACACATGCGCCTGTCCTTGATCGACACGGAAATCTGGATAAAGGCCATTCGGCATCGCTTGTCCGTCGAGCGAGACGGCATACACTTTGAAGCCGAAGCGTTTTTCCAACAAGGCCAGAAGTGGGGCTTGGATGTGGCAATATCGGCAGTCTGAACGGAAAAAGAACAATATGCCGACTTGTTTCGCAACCATAGCGAGTGCCTGTTCGCTGGCAAGCCCTGCCTGATAGTTGGCCTCGTTAGCTGCAAAGGTTGCAATGGGTCGCCGCTGGTTTTCGTCCAATAGCGGGTCGGACATTACGACGCGACGTGCCACATCGGTAAACCGCTGGGCCTTGTCCATCATGACCCGCTGTAGGTAATAATAAGCCGCGACATTTTCCGGGGATGGGTTGTCGATGGCCTTGTCCCGGTAGCGTTCAAGGTTTTTCCTGAACCATTCGGCAGATAGTGGCGAAGGTTCAGATATTTCCGACTGACTTGGTTGGTTATGTGGAGGAATAGGTGGCGGCAAATGTTTGGCTTCGGTGTCTGGCTTGGTCTTCTCCGGTTCCTTATTCGGTTTTGGTTGAGTTTCGGGTTCAACCTCGCGCCAAAACCAACCCCGTTCCTTGTCGATGTAAAAAGGAGGCTCGGAGGGCGAAACAAAGTCCGCCCCCCAAGCCAAGCGGGTCGGCAAGAGGAGGTAGGCGCAAAAAAGACAGGTTTGCCGATTCATTCGGCAATTATCGTGGAGTTATGGTTTTGTGGTGTTCGGAAAGATTGATCGAGAGGGAATCATTTCAAAGATTTCTCCAAAAAACGATAGATAACGGTACAAGGGTAAACAAATCCGATTTTCAGTTCTAAACGCGGATTGAAAGTTGTTTCTGTTAAAATAATGAACAACAAAATTTTGTTGGACGAATTGAGCCTTGGCTTATGATTTGCCACTGAAGAATATGCACCAATGATTGGCAATCGTTGAACTTATGAGTATGTGGTCCTGCAATTAAAGAATTCAGGATAGAAAAAGAATGCTTGGATTAAAGCTTAGAGCCGAATTCCTCGGCGCACAAATGACCGGAACCGCTATTTCGCTTCGTACAAGCGACAATCAGGGTGCAGCACAGAGGTCACCGGACTACATTCTGTCGATCACCTATCCGACGGCAGATGTTCAAACTGCCTTGAAGGCAATAAGCTCAAAAAATGCTGGCCGCCCCATCGTATTGATGGGGGATCGCGGACGAGGCAAGTCGCATATCATGGCCGTCATGCACCACGCTATTCAATCTCCTGAAATCGTCGAATCCTGGCTCAAGGAGTGGGATACAAAAGTTGGAAGCGACGACATGAAAGACATCATGATCTTAAAGGGATACATGCCGATTTCCGAACCGATCCATAACCATGAATATCCGCTCCTTTGGGATATTCTGTTTGACCGCCATCCCAAAGGTCAATATTATCGTGGTCAGTTTGAGAGCATGAGTCAGTCGTTCCCTCCTCGGACACTGTTGGAAAAAATGTTTGAGGACCAGCCTACCTGTCTCATCCTTGACGAATTTCAAACCTGGTATAACGGCCTACCCGATAAAGACCCCAAGACGGGTCTACTTCTCAAACAGTATGCTTTCAACTTTGTCCAGATTCTTTCAGAAATGGCGAAGGATCGCCCAGAGATACTGGTTTTTGTGATCTCGGTTCTCAATAATCAGAATGAGGCTTTCCAGCAAGTCCATCGCCAAGGACCAGTTATCATCGACTTTCGAGGCCCTACTGCCAAGCAAGACCGTCAGATGCTTCTACTTCATCGTTTGTTCGAAAACAGGCGCAATATTCCAGAATCCGACATCATCAACACGGCTGGCGCTTATGCGAGCGAGAGATTCCGCTTGCTTCACACGCATAAATCCCAAGCAGAAAAAGATCGGGTACAACACCAGGTATTTGACTGCTGGCCATTCAGTCCTGAATTGCTCGACCTTCTCGAAGACCAAATTCTGCTTTCCACTGTGGCACAAGAAACGCGGGATCTCATCCGTATCCTAGCCCAAGTATTTAAAAGCCGTGGGAAGGTCGTTCAGATTATCACGCCTGCCGATTTCTTTGTCGATGGCGAGTCCGATGAGGTTCAGACCTTAGTTGATTCGATAGCAGTTCAGGCTGGGCAGGAAAAACTCCGGCAGATTTCGCAGCGGAATCTTGAAGCTGTTCGGGATTCCGGGGTCAATGTCCCAAATGCCCGTGAGCTTGTCAGCACACTCTGGATGCGTTCCATGTCTCCCGGTAAAAATGCTGGCGGCACACCGGCTGCACTCCACTTGGACATTACCCGAGGGTCGGCCATCGACGACAACGCTTTTCAGGCGGAATTAGCCTTGCTCGTCGAAAACAGCGTTAACATCCACGGCGATGAGGTTCCCGGTGGTCGGCTTTGGTTTGGGGTCAATGAGAACCCGAGGTCGAAGGTTCGAGCCTGTGCCAAGAACAACAAGCTCTGGCATATCGGTGCAGTTCCAACGGCAGGCTTGACGGTTTATCCCGGTAGGGACATTGCACATATTCGGAACACGCTGCGGCACATTTTTGTTCCAGAGACTACACAACCGCCTTCGCGAGTCATTATCCTAGGTCCGAACTGGAAAAACGATCCATGGAGCGATGTCGACGATGTTGACAAGCCTGCCAAATGGGATCGGCCTGTGCTCTTAGCCATCCCCGAACAGGTCGAATGCGGCCAAGCCGGCTTGAACGCCACCCTTGGGGCATGGCTGGCGGCAAAGCACATCCAGAATAGGCGTAACACAATTCGCTTTCTGCTTCCCGCCGTGGAAATGCAGGGGCTTTTTGTTGATGAAGAACTCATCTATTCAGCCCGATGCAGTTTTCTTTGTTCCCGTGATGGATGGGGGTCTGATGCCACTTACAGGGCTTTGCACCAGGATTTTGACCGATCCTTGCGAAATTCTTTGAAATCGCGTTTCAACCGGTTTGCCGTGTTGCGCAAATGGGATTTCCAACAGCCACAAAATTGTGTCTTTGAAGTGGAGAAAATTTCCGAGCAAGGCGGAGACATTCCATCGGCGGTGGAGGCAAAGATACTATCCGATCTATTTGATCGAGCAGACTTCAAAAATTTCGTGCTAAACCATGCCAAAGACTCGGATCTTGTTGGCTCAATGATGGATGATCTGATTGAGCCACCACCACCCAATACCGGCGAAGCAATCCCATTTCTGGGTGAAACTAAAATCTACGAGTTTGTGTTGGAGATGGCAGCCCGTGGGGAGCTTGTACTTAATGTGGGTGGCACTTGGATCGGGCGGCGGTCAGAAGACGCCACTGACGAGGATGCTTTGCGCTATATACGCCCCCGGGCGTTTAGGACCGGACAGGAATTGCGACAGATTCAGCTAGGCTTGCCGGGTGCAGTGGGCGGCGGGGCAATCACCGCCCAAAATCCTCCTGTCGGTGACACTCAAGTAACTCCGACGGGGGGAACAGGCAGCAACGGTAAATACCCTGATATAGAACCCACGGGCAAAGTGCCGGTTGGAGAAACCGTTACAACAGGCGGAAACATTGGGGCGGGAGTTGGCACCCTGCAGCCAACGGGCAATCCAGTCACCAAAAACTGCAAAATCGACCAACCGACGACAGGCATCAATCTGGCAGGTTGTTTTGAATCCTGGGGGGTCACTTCCAGTCAGCCCATAGAATCAGCCCGGATTGAATTCAACGGCCTGACAGTCCAACAGATCAAAATAATTCTTCAGCGCATACCCTCCACCTTCAAGGCGACATTGGAGATTGCTTATAAAGAAGGCGGCGGACAATGAACACAGATTGGGCTGACATCATACTCGACTCCCAAACTCCGCAAACTACTTGGGCGAAGATATTCTCCTCCCTGTTGACGATTGCGCGACAGACATCCTCACCTGTCGCCCTCCACGACGCGACCGTAATCCCCGACCGCCTGCTGGCCGAAACCGCATGGGAACTCTGGGAGGCATTCCCGGAGCATGCCGCGAAAACTTCGACAAGCCTGAAAGATTGGGCAAGCCAGGGACAGGGCAAGGCAGTCCTTATTTTGGATGCACTGTCGCTTAGGGAATTGCCGATTCTATTAGGCGCTGCGGAAGCCAGAAACATTCAGCTTACTCAGGTCAAGGTCACCGGTTCGGAATGCCCCTCGACCACCGACTATTTCGCCAAAGCCATCGGCTTGTCTTCCAGAAGCGTCTTGTCCAATGATGGAAAGCCCGACAACTTCGCGCTGTTTGGAGGTAATTGCCATACCGATGTGGTCAGCTTGCCGTTTGAGGATTGTGCCGTCCCACCTTCACCCAATGTCTTTATCTGGCATACTTGGCTTGACGACTTGATTCACCTTCAGCAAAAGCTTCCTGACCAAATCGCAAGCCAAGCGTCGAGTGTCTTGCAAGGGGATGGGTTCTGGAAATTCATAGGCAAGCTCCGTCAGGGAAGAAGCTTGGTCATTACCTCCGACCATGGCTACGCGGTCAGCAGGCGATTTTCCTCAGAAGTCGAAAACCCTGAAGCCATCGAAATATTGAGAAAAACCTTTAGCGCATCCCGCAACAAGGCAATCTCCGAACCCTGGCAAAAGCGTTTCATGCCACCCATCGTCTTGGTTCACAATAATCAGCACGTCGTCATGGGGCAATGGAAATGGAGAGTCCAGGGCGGTTTTCCCCATGTTTGCCACGGAGGTATGAGCCTATTGGAAGTTGCCGTGCCCTACATGGAGTTACCTGCATTATGAATGATAAAAAGTCAGGACAATTTGTTCTTTGGGGCGACGCGATTACACCCGCCTTGGCCGCAACCAAGAAACCAAACCGCAAATCCAAGGCCGATAAACAGTCAGAACTCCTACCGGAAAAGCTAGGCAAGCCAGTGAAACTCCCGGTAGCCGATTTTTCCAATCCGAACCGCAAGCCGACCTGCCTGGAGACGGATTTCCCCATAGCCCAGATTAACGCGATGTCCAACCTCGAAGGCAACGCGGGCAAGCCGATTTACCAGATGTCCAAATGGTGGGCGCGACGGCGTTCTTCAGTCTTTCGCTCTCTGTTGATTGCAGCAGCCACAGAAGCGCCGGACGATAACAACGAGAGTGCGGCGAAGCGAGTTTGGGAGCATTATTACTGCAACCATCAAAAGGCCGGTTCCTTCAAGCATCTTAGGGTTCTGGATTGTTTCATGGGTGGAGGGACGACCTTGGTGGAAGGTTCCAGGCTAGGTATGCAGATGACCGGCGTGGACCTCAACCCGGTAGCCTGGTTCGTGGTGAAGAACGAACTTGCCTGTAGCGACCCCGAACAGGTCAAGGCACTGTTTGCGCATATCGAACGGCTGGTCAAACCGCAAATACAGCCGTTTTACACCACCACCTGTCCGCGAGGGCATCGGGGAAAATGGTTGAGGAGGGCGGACTTTGTGGAAGCAGAGGTTAGGGGGGCAGAAGATTCCACCCTCAAGCATCCTATTTCCTGTCCTGCTGAAGAGGAAATGCCCGCAGGCTTTGACCCCATCGGCTTGCCGCCTGATGAACGAAAAAAATACCGGTGGGAAGGGCCGGAGGTAATCTATACCTTTTGGGCCAAACATGGCCCTTGTCTGACCAAGGGCTGTAGTCACCGCACCCCAATCTTCCGCACCCCCGTCATTGCCGAAAAAAGGCTTTCCACCGATTATGCCGAACTTGCCTGTCCGGGCTGTGGCATCACCTTTCATGCCGAACTTGGGGAAACCCGCGTGGCACCGGGAGCGGAGCGGGTAGTGGTCGAAGAGGACGCACCCTTCACGGAAATGAGCCAAGATTTTGCCCGCCTACTCAAAGACTACGACAAGGGGAATAACAACGATACATGGGAACGGGCGCTGAGTCTGAATGCTTTGGCGCGGGAAGAATCGGGGCTACACTGCCCCCATTGTGGCACGTTTGCCGGGAAGCGCTTGGTACAGGTTTTCGAACGTCATGCCGACCCTGGCTTTCGCGCCACGTTGCGCAAAAAGAAGGATTTCGGCCTTAAAGCCAAGCCAGTGCAGATGTATTTGCTCATCCATCCGGATTGGATGAGGGGCGCGTCCGGTTTCGACGGCGAAAAAGAACTGGGCGGCTGGGCCGGCGCTTCTGCGGCTGCGACCGCCGAATGGTTCGGAAATCGGTTGGAAAACCTGCGCCTCATCGAAGTGCGTGGAAGTGCCCTGCCCGAGATGGTCAAACTTAAGGATGGCACACTGATTGAGACTGGACAGGGGACAGTGCCAAAGAACTCCAATTTTTTATGTGGTTTGTGTGGTAGGCAATCTAAAACTTTACAGGCCGTAAAAATAACAAAACATACTGCTCCAGTGGCAACTTATGCACTGCAATGCCATTGCCCGGAATGCGATGCGGAAGGTTATAACTACGGAGGACGTTACTTTAAAGCCCCGGATACTTACGATATTGAGCGCCTAAACGCTTCAGAATATGAGTGGGAAAACCGATGTAAAGAAGATTTGGAAAACTTTTGGCCTAAGCAGGAAATGTTATTTTCCCACATGACCCATGAGCACAATCCTCTTCCCGACCATGGTTATACCCATTGGTGGATGCAGTTTAATAATCGTCAACTTTTGATACATGCGAGCTTGTTGAAGGTAATTACTGAAGCCACTGATGATTGCTGGTCGCTAGATGTCAGGGAACAGGTTTTGGGGGCATTTCAGCAATATTTACGCATGATGAATATGTTTTCATTTTGGCATCAAACATATGACAAACTTGCACCTTCTTTGTCAAATGCGAATTATAATCCGAAGAATCTAGCTGTAGAAACTAATTTCTTCGGTAAATTGGGTTATGGAAGATGGATATCATGTCAAGAAACAGTTATCGACGCACTTCAATGGACCAAAGAACCTTGGGAATTAATTATTGCTGATGAATCATCAACCACAAAAAGCGTAAAAGGTATGCCTAGAGACCCTATCATTCCAGGCAATGAGCCTTATTGTGGATCATCCACCGACCTATCCATGTTAGGGAACGAGGTATTTGACCTTGTAGTTACCGACCCACCTTTTGGTGACAATCTATATTATGCAGATTGTGCCGATTTCTTCTATGTTTGGCTCCGAATTCCTTTACGCCTATGGTATGCGGGATTGCCCGAAGCCGCTTATTTTGAACCCGAACGCACACCCCATGGCATGGAGGCCATCGACAATCCGGCGGAGCACCCGGACGACCGGGAAGGTTGCGAGAAGTCCCCATTTATCGTGGCTAAACATCTGGCCCGGATTCGGGAATTGACCGGCGATGAAACACTCGCCGAAAAAGACCCGAACCCACTCCACCGGCCAGAACCTTCCAGCGATTTCTATAGCCAGACCTTATCCGCCTGCTGGGCCGAGGCGGGGCGCAGGCTCAAGGATGGCGGCATCATGGCCTTTACCTTCCATCACAACGAAGATCAAGCGTGGATCGACATCCTTAAAGCCCTGTTCGATGCAGGGTATGTGCTGGTGGCGACCTATCCCATCCGTAGCGATGAATCAAAAGGCGAAAACGCCGCCTTCGGGGCCAAGAAGATCGAGTACGACATCATCCACGTCTGCCGCAAACGACTCGATGCGCCGGAACCGGTGAGTTGGGCGCGGATGCGCCGCTGGGTGAAAGAAGAATCGGTGCGCTTGAAAGATCTCTTGGAGCACACCCATGGCAAGGATTTGCCCAAACCTGATTTGCGGGTGATTCTGCGCGGCAAGTCGCTGGAGTTTTATTCCCGACATTATGGCCAAGTTTTCACCGGGGATGGTCAAGTATTGGAAGTGAGGGATGCACTGCTGGGCATCAACCAGCTTCTGGACGACCTGCTGGAAGACACCGGACAAACTGGCGGCTTGCGTCCGCCTGATAGTGCCGAACCGTCCAGCCGATTGTATCTGCGCCTGTTTATCCATCGCACGGACATGGACCGGGACGAGCTGCATAAGACCTTGCGCGGAACAGGCATTGACCAAAGCGACTTGGAGGCCAAAGGCTGGATTCGATTGGTTGGCAGGACGGTGCGTGTGGTACCCATCCGTGAACGATTTGCCTATTTCACTGAGCGTGGCCGCAACCGCAAAGTCATCAAATCCGACCTTGACCAGGCCCATTTCCTGATCGGTGCCGCTTTTCCGAATTCGGGGCTGAAGATTGAGGCCGAGTTGAACAATCCACACTTTCGCATCAAGAAATCGGTGGATGAAATTCTTAAATGGTATGTCGAGGTGGACAAGGACACCATCAACCGCAAGGCGGCAAGCACTGCGGCCCAACTGGTCGAACATTGGCGAAGCCACAAGGATAAAGCACCCGAGGAACGTCAGCTTTCGCTTTTTGAAATACTTGATGCAGAAGGCTAGAAGTTAAGGGAACATTTATGAAAATAGAATCAATCCGGCTGAAAAACTTTAAAGTCTTCCAAGACATTACGATGAAGGATATTCCTTCTTTTTGTGTGATAGTCGGCGCGAACGGCACGGGAAAATCGACATTCTTCCAAGTGTTTGGGTTTCTCAAAGATTGCCTTACCTTTAATGTCGGATCGGCCATTCAAAGTCGCGGCGGTTATCATGAAATGATAAGCCGGGGTCATGAAACGGAAAATATTGTCATTGAATTGCAGTTCCGAATGGAAATCAGCAAGGTGCAACGACTGGTCACCTATTATCTTGAAATTACCAACCAAAACAACCGGCCTGAAGTCGCTAGGGAAATTCTCCGCTACAAACGTGGTGCCGCTGGTTCGCCGTTTCATTTTCTTGATTTTGCCAGTGGCAGGGGTAAGGCCGTTGTCAATGAAGATGACTTCAATAAAACCGACGAAGAACTGACCAAAGAGCAGCAGGAACTGGATAAGGCGGACATTCTGGCTATCAAGGGTCTTGGTCAGTTTCAAAAGTTCAAAGCGGCAAACGCCTTCCGTCAATTGATTGAAAATTGGCATGTTTCCGATTTCCACATCAACCTTGCCCGTGGCAGTAAGGATGCGGCAGGCTATGCCGAACATCTTTCTGTGACAGGCGATAACCTTCAGCTTGTAGCCAATCGGCTATTTAACGAACGGAAGGATATTTTCGATAAGATCATTGAACTCATGAAATTAAGGGTTCCAGGTATCAGTTGCATCGAACCCGAACCAACCAAAGACGGTCGTTTATTACTCAAATTCCAAGATGGTTCATTTAAGGACCCATTTATTGATAGATATGTATCAGATGGAACCATTAAAATGTTCGCCTATCTCACGCTACTTTATGACACTACCCCGCATCCGCTTCTGTGCGTGGAGGAGCCTGAGAATCAACTCTATCCGAAACTCTTATGGGAACTTGCCGAGGAATTCCGCGCTTATGCCAATCGAGGCGGGCAGGTTTTTGTGTCCACACATTCTCCAGATTTCCTAAACTCCACAAGAATTGAGGAAGTTTTGTGGTTGGTTAAGGAGGATGGCTATACCCAGATTCGTCGAGCCACTGATAGCCAACAACTCCTTGCATACATGGCTGAAGGTGATCAAATGGGCTATCTTTGGGAGCAGGGTTTCTTTGAGGGTGCTGACCCAAGATGACGACTATTGTCTTTTTTCTCGAAGAACCGTCAGCGAAAGAAATGCTTGAAGGAATTCGGCCTCGTCTACTTCCGGATAATGTGCAGGTTCGTTACCTCGTGTTCAAAGGAAAGCAAGATTTGGAGAAGAATCTAAAGCAGAAGCTGCGAGGCTGGCTCTTGCCGGATTCCGTGTTTGTAGTCATGCGTGATCAAGATTCGGGTGATTGCAAAGCGGTTAAAATAAAGCTGACCGAATTATGCCGTCAATCGGGTCGGAAAGATGTGCTGGTTCGCGTGGCTTGTCGGGAATTGGAGAGTTTTTACCTTGGCGACCTAGCGGCAGTTGAAGAAGGTCTTGGTCTCAAAGGTCTTAGGGTCAAACAGGCGGTACGGAAGTACAGGATGCCAGATTCTTTGGGAAACCCTTCTGGAGAACTCTATAAACTAACCAACGGTGCATATCAAAAAATAGAAGGTTCCAGATCCATAGCCCCCCATTTGAGTTTAGACACAAACCGCTCACACAGTTTTAATGTGCTCATTTCTGGAATCAGAAAATTGATGGAGGCTTCAGAATGAAGATCATAACGAACACTGTCTGGCAGCGCAGAGGTTCATGCATAGTATTCGATCAGGAGAGCCTTGGTTCGTTTATATCCATTGGCGCGATGGTCTCCCTTCGGCAGGCGCTGGTTTGGTCTAAAGGAATTCCGGTCAATCCTCCAGTACCCGGACGCACTATTCTTATTTGCGGATTGGAAACTTTGATAGAAACCATGAACCCGCCAGAGGCCGAAGATTTCCTTAGAACCCGTATCCGTCCCCTCCTTAGGTTACTTCAAAGAGAGTGGACTGAATGTGGCGTTGTATTCGGTTTTACATCCCACACCAAGGCATTTGAAGAAACCTCATGGGAAGAGGAAGTCATCTACCGCCGCCGTGATCGCAAAACAGTACGGTTGTCCGATGGGCTCTGGGATGGAACAGCCACAATGAATATGAACAAGGTCGTTCGCGAGGGTGAAAAATCAGGGGAAGAGGTTATTGTCGGCTACTATGTCGCACGAATTTCCTAAGATTCAGCCTGGTCAGAAGATCAGCCACCCTGAATTAGGAGATGGGGTAGTCATTGGACGGGAGCCGTCTGGCTGCATCACCGTTTTTTTTCGCGACCATGGAGAACGGCTGGTTTCGGCTAATTCTCTGCTCCCAGCGGCAGACCGGTTTGACCAGATTGTGCAGAGTATGGCAGCAGTGTCCGCCGAGAAGCTGGAACGGCTCTGGTTGACTGTCGAGGCAGAGGAACTTCCGCTGATGGAAAGCGCGGCGACATTGACTTCGGCAAAAGTCGATTTGTTACCTCACCAAGTTGTCCTAGTGCATCGGATAGCCAACTCCCGCCCCAAGCGTTTTCTGGTCGCCGATGAGGTCGGATTGGGTAAAACGGTCGAAGCCGCGCTTATCCTGCGGGAAATGGCATCCCGAGGCGAGTTGGAGCGGGCCATCATGATTGTTCCGGCGGGGCTGGTGGAAAACTGGCGTAGGGAGCTAAACGACGTTTTCAATTTAGATTTTGAGGTATTTGGTAGCGAAGGTGATGTGACAGACCGTAAAACCAATGCCTTTGCCAAACACAACCGTCTGATCGTTTCGGTCGATACTCTCAAGCGCCCGACCCGGATCAAAAGGCTTCTTGCAGCGCCCCCTTGGGATTTGGTCATCTTTGACGAAGCCCATCACTTGAGCGTCTATCGCACCGGCAACAAGGTCAAGAAGACAGAAAACTTCAAGCTGGCCGAGGCCATACGCGACCATTGCCGGGACTTGATTTTGATGTCTGCCACACCTCATCAGGGCGATCACTTTCGGTTCTGGATGCTGATTCGTCTGCTCAACCCTGAATTGTTCGAGAGCGATCAAGACATGGTTCGCAATCGGCACCGCCTCAATGCTGTGGTAATCCGACGCACCAAGGCCGATGCCTGCGCCCCGGATGGCAGTCCACTGTTTGTTCGGCGCATGGTCCACACCGAGGGATTTGAACTCTCGGAGAAGGAAAAAGGGTTCTACAATGCCCTCTTGGATTATCTGCGGGATGGTTACAACTTGGCGGCCCAACAAGGCAACAAAGGACGTGCGCTAGGCTTTGTGATGACCATCTTCCAGAAAATTGCGGCCAGCAGCTTTGCGGCCATCCGCTCGACCCTACAACGACGGTTGCTGATGCTAACCATTCAGGAAGGAATCGAGCGGGACGAACTATTGGATGTCGATGGCCGGAACCAAGTTTTTGAAGAAGCCCGACGGATCATACATGAGATTTATGGACTGGCTAAAGATTTGGTCGGCAATGCACAGTCCGACCAAATTCTTGCCGATGCCAAGTATCAATTGCTCAAGAAACGTAGCGAAGCGCAAGCTTTTGCTTCAGCGGCGGAAAGCTATTCAGACTCGGAGAACGAGGCGGGAGTAAGCGAGGAATCGGTGGCTATGCTTGTAGCCATGGCTTTGCCTCAAGAGCGGCAACGGATCGTTGATCTTCTCGCAGAATTCCCAGACATCATTGAATCTAAGACGGTCATGCTGGTTCACGCCTTGCGGCAAATCTGGCAACAAAACCCGGATGAGAAAGCCGTGATATTTGCCACCTATCTTGGTACGGTTGAATCCATCAAGAGGCAGCTTGATGAGACATTCCCCGGCATGGGCGTTGACGTTCTTAAAGGGGGAGACCATGGGGCCAAGACTGCCGCGCAAAAACGATTTCGACGAAAAGACGGCCCCAAGGTTTTGATTTGCACGGCTGCCGGTCGCGAAGGAATAAACCTCCAGTTTGCGCGAATCCTGTTTAATTATGACCTACCCTGGAACCCCATGGACTTGGAACAGCGGATCGGTCGAATTCACCGGTATGGACAGGAATCGACCGCCCAAGTGTATAACCTAGTGGCAACCGATACGATTGAGGGGCAGATATTCCTGCTTCTGGAGGAGAAGCTCGGCGAAATCGCCCGGACCCTAGGCAAAGTAGACGATCAGGGACAAATTGCCGAAGACTTGAGAACCCAGGTTTTGGGGCAGCTTAGTAGTGCCTTGAGTTATGACCGCCTCTATCAGGATGCCATCAGCGATCCCACATTGAAAAGGACCAGGCAAGAACTTGAGGTCTCAATGTCGAACGCCAATCTAGCCCGTCAGGTTGTTTTTGAACTATTTCAGGAACTGGATCGTTTCAATCTTGGGGATTACCAAAAATTTGACGATAAGGGACGCGGTATGGAGAGGCTTGTCGGCTTTGTTTCCCGATCTGCCAGACTCTCCGATTCGGTCTTTCTCCAAGAAGAAGACTCAATGTGGGCATTAGTCAAAAATGGCAAGCCAACAATCTTCTTCACGACAGACCGCGACCGTGCCTTGCAGGATGAAAGTCTGCAACTTCTTGGCATGGAACACCCTATCGTCAATAAGATGATGCGCCAGTATTCTGCCACAGGGGTAGGTTATCGTGCGCTCGCTGGAAAAATCAGTGGAATTACTGGGGGCGGTTTGCTTACCATTTGGAAGATCAATATCCAAGGAAAAGACGGACAAACCAGCCATCACATCGTCCGAATTGGCATGGGAATCGATGGAGACCGCGCTCCATGGCTTGAGCACTTGGACGAGAAACTTCTAGCTATGGATGCTCCTACATCCAAAACGCCTGATAAATGGCGAATGCTTGCCATCAATAAAAAGCTGCGTCTCCAGGAACTTTTGCACAGAGAGCTAAATTATTCTGGGATTATCAATGAAGAAATGTCCTATTCGGCCACACCTCTGGCTGTGGTTGGAATTGAAAAGTAGGAACTTACTACAAAATTAATCCCTATACAAAGCAGGGGAAGCAAACCGTTTGTACATCAATGCGGACAAACGAAGCTGATTCGGCATATAGAAAGATTTTGATTAATTTGTCGAGTTACTTTGCTATCTTTAATTGGCGTGACCAGATCGTGACCGGCCTTGGTCAATCTCTGTCATGTCGTGACAAAATTAGTCACATTTGCGCGGTGCGTGTGCTGTTAAGTGAATGATATTGTTGATGCTTTGTGCTGAACTCTGGATTCGGGAGGCAGT
Organism: uncultured Methylococcaceae bacterium; assembly: GCA_903930145.1. Taxonomy (GTDB): domain Bacteria; phylum Pseudomonadota; class Gammaproteobacteria; order Methylococcales; family Methylococcaceae; genus Methylumidiphilus. The sequence goes on along the minus strand of CAIYXP010000356.1, from coordinate 11,517 downwards.
GGCCGGAGGTTCGAATCCTCTCACCCCGACCAATTATCAATTACTTATAAGCTGTTTCACGATCAATCTTGTCTAACGTGAAACCTGAACGTGAAACCTCATCCAAAACCCCGGCAGCATCCTTCAAGTTCTCCGGTGCAAGGTGGGTGTAGACATTCACAGTTACCTGTATGTCTGAATGCCTGAGCAATGCGCTTACCGAATGGATAGGCACACCCTGCTGCACTAACCAGCTTCCGAAGGTACGTCGCAAATCGTGAGGGTGGACATTCTTCAAACCACACTTGCTAACGACAGAAGAAAAGCTATGCTTTATGCCGGCTATTCGTTTACCTTTCTTGTTGCAGAACACCTACGGTGAATCCGGGCAGTATGTGGACCGAAATCTAGCCCGTGCTTCAAGGGCTTCCCTAGCCGATTGATTTATCGGTACACTTCCTGCCTTTTAATTGTTCTGGTTTTTTGCCCCAAGGTAGATCAAGTTTCTATTAATATCCACCCGACTCCATTCCAACCCCTTTTTTCGAGACTGGCACCATCAATGTAACGGACCATCAATTCGTCGAATATAGGGCCTTGAGGTTGTGGCTGCATCGGGCTTTGCTTTTCGTCTTGTACATCAAGGAGCCACTTTGCCCTTTCCTTTCGCGGATCATCCTCGCGTCGAACGCCAGTACTTCGGCGAGTCGGCTTGCCGCTCGCATCTGTCCAGCTTGCCCACCAGTAGGGCAAGTCTGGCCGTTCAAATATCCCGCTCTGGTATCTGTATTTCTTGCGCTTTGACATGTGCGTATCTCCTGTTGATCCCGCACTGCCTGCCCCACACCATGAAGATAATGAACAGTTTGGGTCTTATTTTCCACCCAGTCTCTCACTGCTGAGCCAGGAATTCTACATAAACGTCCCAAGGAGATATTACAATCCAATTCGGATATGATATTTTCATCAAACTGGTTGCTGGAGAAAAATGTGGATAAAGTCGGATATGTCAACGATCAATGGGTGTTAGTGGATAAATTAGGCATGGGACGCGCAGGCGATACTCTGGCACGAATGGTCTTGGAGGTTACTCCACCTTTCACGGTAGGTGTTACCGGCAAATGGGGATCAGGCAAAACCAGCGTACTACGCCGGGCTTTTGCAACCTTGGGTGGTTTGCCTGTCAAGCAGAGTTTGAGAATGGGGGACGATAAAGCAGAATTGGATGAGAAAGAATTTACAAATCTTGGACACCATCTTCTTGAGAGGGCAGAAATATTAAAGAACAATGGTTGGAGTTTAAACCATCATCTTGCCGCTAATCGAACATTATGTGTCTGGTATTCGCCTTGGCAACATCAAAATGAAGACAATCCATTGATTCCCTTGCTGCTAGAAATCCATGCCCAATACAGTGGCAAGCGAAAACTCAAAGAATTTGCCAATTTATCACCCGATGAACTGCGACGTGGAGGATTGGCTGCACTAAGCTTGCTTGAACACGCAATAGATGCGGCATACTCAATCGAAATGGGAAAACCTGCCAAACTCATGTCTGGAATGACTGAACGGGCATTTAATGCATTGGGGGAAAGCCACCTTTCCCGAGTGACAAAAATAAGCGACGGTCAGCGTTTTCACCTTTTATTTGAAGATGCGGTGGATAATCTATTGGCTGACTTAAAAGCCAACTTTGAAAAAGAAGAGAGTAATATAATTACCACGCTAAAGAAAATTTTTACCGGACAAACCGAAGATGACACCATAGAAACCCGGCTTATCATATTTATCGACGATCTTGACCGTTGCGAGGAAAAAACAGTAGTCGGCTTGCTGGAAGCCATCAAACTTTATCTTGGTACTCGCAGATGTGTGTTTGTGCTTGGGGTCGATGACAAAGCGGTGGCTGACGCTCTGAAGCGCCATTGGCAAGGACGTGATGAGGATTACAATCGTGAGTATTTGGAGAAACTTTTTCAAGCTACCCTGCCCGTTCCATTGCCGCGTGAAAACGACTTACGATCTCTGATTGAAAATCAACTTAAACAACATGAATTCCCAGAAGAAACCTGTCCATCTCTTGCAGAAGACATCACCAATTTGCTGGAACCCAACCCGCGCAAAGTTAAAAATTTCTTGAATAGCCTCTGTGCCAATTGGCATGTTTTATGTTGCCCAGAGATGGAAACCCCGGAAAACTGTCGTCGGTTAGTCATGTTTCAATATCTCCGCCAATATCATCGACCTGTTTGGCGGATTCTGGAGCGGCAACCTTTTTTGTTGGCTTTGTTGCATAGGGTGATTAATGATAGTCCTGATCCTTTATCCCACTTGCCAAAATCTATCGACATGGATGATCTGCGTATGACCCGAGAGATATTCTCCCGTTCTTTTGCTCATGTGTTAAAACATAATAACGCTGACGATATGAAACAACACCGCAGCCAAACTTTGGATATTGCTGCTGAACGTGCATTGGAGCGTTTGGATCGCAATCGTTCCGACAATTATTTTGTTGCTTGGGCTAGGCAATCTTTGGAAGCAAATGCCGAACTCAATTCCATGTATTTACAAATCACCGCAACTTTCATATTAACAGATGACTGATTTAAATAGCGTGAGTGAACAAAACGCTCGTATAAGGGCGCGGGCTGACTATTACCGCTGGTTATTGAAATATTACAACAGCGTTGAATGGGTGGAAATGAGCGATGAACCCGACCCGGTCAGTTTACGGCAAATATTCACCCCTTTGCGTGTGGCTGAGCAAAACCTAGAAGAATCCGCTATGGCTGTTCCTCAGGAGGTGGCGGAGAAGGAAACCGAGGCTGCTCTGCTAGGCGAAGATGCTTTCGAATTGATACAACGTGAAAAGTTTGTTTGCCTGTCTGGATTACCGGGCAGCGGCAAGACGACGCTGGTGAAGGCTTTAATGGCTGAGTTATGCGGTCAACACCCTAGCCGTTTACGCACCACATTAGCGGGTGAACGCGGGATTGCTCCCGTGCCGATGATCCTGCGCGAATTGTCAGGCTTGGATGCCATTAATTCATTTGAAGAATTAATGGAGGCATGGTGGGAAAATCTGGAACGGCACTCCAAACAAGCCGATACCTTGGATATTCCTCGCCTGAAATATTGCTTTAGTCTGGACGGTGATGCATTTCCATTATTGCTTTTGTTTGACGGCATAGACGAAACCGGTGGTCATGATGTGCGTGGGCGCATCCTTAAATTTGCCAACGATGCCGCGAAGCGTTGCGGTCATCGAATCTTAGTCACCGGCAGACCCAATGGGTTTTCCAAGGTGGATTTGCCTGAACATCATGTCGAGATGGACAAGATCGACGAAGGGGCCAAAAATGCTTTTGAGGTCGTCTATTCTGGTGGTGGCGATTTTAAAGAAAGATCGATTAAATCATCAATTTATCACATACTGCCCTTGGCTTGGCCGCAAATCCAAACCTTCATTGGCAAATGGTATAAGTTGCGCCCAGAATGGGAAATCAAGCACAAGGAAGGCATGGCGCATTTCCTTGAAGCCCTGCAAGACCCCAATCGCTCATTTCTGTTGCCACTGGCGCGTAGGCCGATTTTTCTGACCCTGATGGCCTTGGTGCATTGCACCCGCAATGAAATGCCGCATGGCCGGGCCGAATTGTATGAAGCCATCGTCGATTTGTATTTGAACCGGCAAGAACGCCATCGGCAAATTAAGTACAGCACTCAGGGCAAACCCTTGAAAGCTTGGCCGCCGTTGGACAAGCGCCGGGTCTTGGGACATATCGCCTATCAAAGTCAATTGCGCGGTGCCGATCAAAACGAAGCGCGTGAAAAGCCTGACCAACGCCGGATTGTTTGGCCCCGCGCCGAACTGCTGAAATTAATTCAACAATATCTGACAAGCAAAACCGGATTAGGTATAGCCCTAGAAGATGCGGAGGACTTGCTAGATTATTACTTACACCCCGCAGGATTGTTGATAGAACCGCGTGAAGGGGAAATCAGTTTTGCGCATTTAAGCTTTCAAGAATTCCTGTGCGCCGAGGATATTCAACGTCGTTTGACCGGGTTGAAAGCTAGAGAAGTTTTTGAAAGCGAACTATTAGGAAATTTAAACAAACCCGGTTGGGATGAAGTGGGTTTGTTGCTGTTGGTGATTCATAAAAATCGCTCGGAAGAGGGTCATTTGGAATTGCTCGATTTATTAAATTTCAAAAAGAAAGCTCAATCGAAACTTTATGTTCAGGCAATTTGTGGCAAGGAATTGGATTTTACAGTGCAACAAAGATTGAGCTACCTTCCAAAGTTAGTGGAATGTTGTTTACGCCATCCTGAAATGAATTTTCCCCAATACTGGATAAAGCAAGATTATGCTTCAAAGTTGCAAGAACCCGGTTTGCAATGCGTATTGCAATTATTGCGTAACAATTACCAAGGAGAGATAGGACTATGGCTGGAAAAACTGGAACCCTCTGACCGGCTGTCTCGTCTACTCAATCTCATTCTGGACAGCCAGTGGGGTTGCCGTGATGACCTATCAAATCCTATCGAATCAACAGATTTGGAGATTGCTTTGGTGGATAATTTTCCACAGGAGTCTAGATTGTGGTCTAGGGAAATCGGCAAAGATGCTCCTGCTGGGTTACCAATTCCAACCGATGGCGGGTATTTGTTAAATGCCATACTGCCTGCCGAGGGAAAATTGAGGAAGCAGGTTTTGAGCTTGTTGCCCTTGGATGCATGGCTGCTGTCGGGTGATTCTTTAGAAAGAATAGACATCCAGCTGACGATCTATCCCAAGGAAAGCCTGCCAGCAAGGGTACGATTGGCCTTGGGGCTTAATCAAGCTTTGCTGTTGACCGAGCAAAACAGTCATGGGCAAATTCAACTTTGGTTGACTCGCTCGCAGTCGCGGTCGCAGTCGATTTCGCGTTGGTTGGCGCGGTCGCGGTGGTTGGCGCGGTCGGTGTCGCTGTCGCGGTCGCGGTCGCTGTCGCTGTCGCTGTCGCAGTCGCTGAGGATGTCGCTGATGCAGTTGCAGTCGTGGTCGCTGCCGACTGAACTGGCTAACCTGATGAAATCGTGTGAAACAAAACTAGATAAAGCGCCGGATTCTGTTATGGGGCTCCTTCAGAATGCATTAACACGTTTCAGTTATCAATATTGCGCCCACGACTGGTTCCAAGAACAGGCCGAAAATCCCGATTTAATGCGTTCACGTGGTTTGCGTCCGGGCGAGCCATTGCCGAAAGAATTGGGCTTGTTTGATGAACGAGGTATTCCGTTCGATAAACAAAAAAAGGAAAACTGGCTGAAACTTCGGCAATGGCTGGACAATGACAATGAGGTGTTGGCGTTTTTCTTCCCCGAAGGGTTAAGCACCGAAGACGAAGCAGTATTGCGTAAAGATATGGCGATTCTGAAACAGCAGCCTTGGTCGCCACAAGCCTTTGTGCAAGCTAGTTTGGAAGCTTGGCCAGACGGCGAAGAGTTGGATTTCAGTTATGCCGAGGCCGAGCGGCGCATGACAGTGGCGTGCGAAGAATTTCTACGGGCTTAGGTCATGCCCATTCTGAGGGTGGCTGTTGTCTTTGATTTTTCCAAGGTATTAAGGATTTACAGGTCACGCGCTGTTTTCCCATTAGCAAGTTTTCCACCAAATCGACGGCACGGGTTATCGCCTCGGCGAATTCCGGGTGCTATGCCACCCAGCCTTTCACCGTATCGTCCTAGCGGGACAGGAATTTGTCGCGGGCAAGGCCAAAGCCTATGGCGATGCGTTCCAGTTCCGTTACAAATCGAACACGAAATCCTCCGACTTGAGGTCGAAAAGTTCCATGCCGTCTGCCAGGTCGAGCACACCCGCCACCGCTCGGACTCCAATTTCGCTGTCAACCTCATGGCCGGCATCGTCGCCTACAGCCTGTCCGAAGACAAGCCCACTCTGTCATTATTCCGGGTCAACGCATTGGTCAAAGCCTATAGCCAAAATCCTGTCTATGATTGGATGCCGATCAAGATAGCTAATTGTCAGGTGAGTGGACGATCTATTAGCAAAACACAATGTTCACCTGTTTGCCAAACACCTCTTGAACCATCGGGACTAGGTGTTCATGGTGGCTAAGGAATATGACTTGTGTTTTCTCGGACAAATTCGAGAGTGCTTCAAGCCCGGCTGTTGACCGATCATCATCGTAGTTGATAAAGAGGTCGTCTGCGATGAATGGCAAGGGCATGGCTTGCTCAAGGTGCAGTTCTAAAGCGGCAAGCCGAAGCGCCAAATAGAGCTGATCTCGCGTCCCATCACTCATCCCAGAAATGCCGACCAGCCTTCCGTCCGTCCTTTGCCCTTCCAAAGCTAGTGGCTCCCGGTCAAAATCCACCACCAGTTTTTTAAAAGAACCCAATGTCAGTCTTGAAAACAAGGTGCTAGTGCGAGCCAATAAGGGGCCTTGTTTGTCCTCTCGATAGCGGTCGATGGAGTATCGCAACAGGTGTGCTGCGGTGGCGACCCTTACATAGCGTTCTGCTACATTCGACATCAGGGCAATCGCTTCTTGACGTTTTGCCTCGGCCTGTGCTGCGGCATCCGACCCCCCGATTTCTGACAATGCCCGGTTTGCATCGGCAAGTTCCGCAGAAAGTCTGTTTTGAAGTTTGATGGTTTCGTCCAATGCCTCATTAGTTTGGGCAAGTTCCGCTGCAAGCTGGGTTAAATCCTCGCCAACGAATTCGGCTTCGATTTGTGTCCGGCTCAGACCATCCCCGCCATCGAGGAGGCTTGCCTTGGCTTTTGCCAAATCTCCTTTTAATTGTCGCTGCCTATCTGATCGGGCAACCGCTTCGTTTAACGCATCCATCGTGACCACTTTGGCTTGTTCCATCAGCGGCTGCAACTTAGCCTCAGCCGATCCTATCGCTTCTTGGAATTTTCTCATTTGGTCGTTCGCCACTCGCAGGGAATCTCGCAAACGTTTGGTTTCTTGTTGAGACACGCGGGCTTGGTTAAGCCTATCGGCCAATTCGAGTATGATCTTAAAAGATGCCTGATGACTATGTTCTGGAGCGACTTTTAATGCAAGATCATGCGCTTGGGCGGATAATCTCTGCAAATCCGCATTCATTGCGTCTATTCGCTCAATTCGTTTCTTTTGGATTTCGTCAAGATTATTTTCAATCTGCCCAATGATCTCCAAAGCTCCTTCGACGGTTCCAATCTCGCTGTTAGGGGGCAATCCGGTTTTGGCGAGGGCTTCGGTCCATGTTCCGGTCCAACGATTCAACTCGGCTTGGGCTTCATTTGCATTCCGTTGTAGCGTCTCGACCAATGGTTGTGCGATGCGCCGTTGTTCGGTAAGGGTAAGCTGTCGGGTTTTTGCGGAATCCACGCTTTGTATGAAATTTTCAGCCTGGATGCGGAGGGCGTGCAAACTATCGGTATCTGACACGGCAAGACCCGACTCACCTAAGGACTCGGCCAATTTCAGCCTAGACTCCTTAATAGTTTTACTCATGTTCTCGAAGTTTTGCAGGGCATTCTGGCATGTCACCGCCTCGTTGAGAGCCGTCTCCCGCTTTGCCAGCCAGTCAGCTATGTTTTCCAAAGCCATGTCCGGCAAACCAAGGTTTGTTGTCATTTCATGCCATTGGTCGTTAAATTGCTTAAGTTCAAGGTCAAGGTCGGCGAACTGGTTTTCAATGCCTGCCAGTGAATGTCTCTCCCTCTCAAGTTGATGGATAAGACTTTGTAGCTCGGTTGCCTCCTCCACATTGTCCAGCAGCCTATCGGCCACTTCGTCAGCCTGCCCTATCAGGGCTTCAAAATGTTGGGCAGTTTGTGATAAGTCAACCTCGCCCGTTTTTATGGAATGCCATGAGGCATCTCTATGGCTTCGGGCAATCGCAACATCTTCTTGTGTAGTAAGGTGATGAAGTTGTTTGAACTGCGAAATTTTCAACTCAAGTTTGGCAACTTCTGATTGTTGCTCGTCGCGCCGTTTCCCTGCTGCCTTGAGTTCGGCAAGCAGAGACTGCCTAGTTTGCGTCAACAGTGTTAGCAGTTGTTGACTAGGCGTTTGCATAGCCCTTAATTCGGCTAAAGGTTTACTCCATTTTCCCAAGGTTTGATGAGCAGCTTCCAAAGACGATTGGGCTTGGTTAAGAGTCTGTTGAAGCCCACGCAAACTTGTTTCGTAATCCCCAAGAGAACTGGCGGTTGCCAAGGCCACCCGCAGGGAAGGCTTGACTTCCATGCAATGCAAGCTTTCCAGTTGCTTCGAAAGCGTTTCTATTTCCGACAGTTTGGCTTCTTCCGCTTGCTTGGCAGACTGCAATCTTTGTGCAATACCACCACGGCTTCTGGCAAGTTGCCCTAATTGACGCCGCAACAGCAATGTGGGCAGACGCTTGGCAAGGGATTCCTCAGACTCTGCCAGCCAGCCAAGTTGGCTACAAAGTTCACAAGTGCTGTGCCAGAGTGTGGCAATTTCCCGTTTTCTATCTTCAATATGATCTTCATAGGGACTATATTGGAGACGAAGTTGGTCGAGCCTCGTGATGTCATCGGCATGTTCAAGTACAATCTGATCCACCGTGATCTTTTCTAGCTCATCTTTCAGCCTTTCGGCCTCTTCAGTTCGCAATCCCAAAAGTTGCTTTGCATTGGCCAGTTCCGACGCAGCCGTTTTCAGCGTGGTCGCGGCATCCGTCGGCAGATCAATGACCTCCCCCAATTCCGCCAATTGCTGCTCATTCTCCCTAATGGCGATCAGATGGGGAGCCAAACGCCGCACACGCTGCAATCGCTCGCTTTTGCATTTTAGCTGCCGGTGACGTTCAGTCTCGGTTGTAAAATTTGCTTGGAGTGTGTCTGCCTTTTGATAGGCTTCTGCCCAGACTTTGGTTCGGACAGTCGCGTCTTTCAAGGCAGTGGTGGCCTTGTCGAGTTGATCGGCGGCGATGTAATAAGCCCTGTCAGCAGCCTTTCGGGGTGCCCATAGTTTGTCAGCTTCCGCCTTTAGCGCATCTCTGATTTTGCCCAAGCTGGATAGGCCGGCTGCCGATTGAAACAATATTTGCCCGACATCATTTTCTGCATTTAGGATGCTGTTGCCCCCTTGCACCAAACGGGTGTGGTCGAGTCCAAACATTTGGTCAAAGAACTTCCTGTCGGCGGTTCCCAAGAAAGGGGTCAGGACAGAATCCGCCAGTACGGCATCCGTTATGGATCGTAGCGTCTGCTTTTGAGCCTTAGCCCTCTGGAATTCCATGGAACCTGATGGGTTGCTAACGGACGCGCCCAAACGCAGTTCGTTGAGAGGGTGAATGAAACCAAACGGAGTACGGGTTTCTATGCCAAACAGCAAATCTAGAATGGCCGAACGCAGGGTGGACTTGCCCGCTTCATTCGGGCCGACAATCAGGTGAAAGTCATGTTCCGAATGTGGAAAACTGATGGAACGGTTTGTAAATTTGCCGTATTTGATGAGGTCCAGCCGGTCGAAACGCATGTGACAGTCACTCCAATGTTGCCAGATAGGCAAGTAACCCGGAACGTGCCTCGCGCACCAAGCCAGCCACATCCCCTGCACGGATTTCGCCAAAATAAGGAACGGAGGAATGCAATTCCAAGGGTGCCTTGTTGACTAGGGGCAAAAGTTCTTCTTGCAGGCTCTTTACAAAATCCTGATCCGTTTCAGCCGCTTCAAGCAGATATTGAAGGTCTGCAAGCGCGTCGGCTCTGGCTTTTATGGCTTCGCTTCCGTCCATGGCGGTGGTGCTTACCTTGACCTTCTCCATCCAGAGCCGGTCTGGCCCGATTGCGGCGGCTAATGCCAATACCTCGGTGCGCAGTTGATGCTCCAAGCCAAAAAGCTCGCCGTGCGCTGGCGTTTTGCCGGTGAGTATTATCCTTAAGGCGATGGGTTTGGTGGAGGGGTTGTTCTGGATTATCCCTTCCAGCTCCTTCCCGATGCTGCAAACAATCTCCGATAGTGTGTTGAACTTTGCCGCATCCATTGTAAGAATCTGCCAGCGGAGCACATCGACCAACAGACGTTCGATCTGCTGAACGCCGGATTCATTGGCAGTGACAAAAACGGCTCCCCGAGGCCCAGTTTCCCGTATGTGACGGCCTTGAAGATTGCCCGGAAATACTATCGTTGATTGACCAGTCCACATTTTATGCTCATGAACATGGCCCAACGCCCAATAGTGATAACCCTTAGCGTGAAGTTCATCAATGCTGCAAGGCGCGTAGTTCGCATGGGCAGAATTGCCTTCAAGTGCCGTGTGAAGGACACCTATATTGAAATAACCCGGTAATGGGTTTGGATATCCAGTGACGAGATTTTCCATCGTCTCTTTTTCCTTAAAGCTACGACCATGAAGAGCCACCTTGAGGTGGTCAATGCGAAAAGTGGTGGGTTTTCGGGTTTCGAACGTGAAAACATTGTCAGGCAATTGCAGTTTTTTGGTCATTTCACTTTCTGCGTCATGATTGCCGAAGAGTAAATAAACAGGAATCTCCGCCTTCTTCAATCGACCCATCTCCCTACAGAAAAAAATGCCCGTATTGTGGTCTTTCCATGCGCCGTCATACAGATCCCCGGCGATGACCATGAAGTCAACTCGTTCACCTATGGCTTCATTGACCAAATTGACAAAAGCATCGCGAGTCGCCATGCGAAGCATCTCCACGGGAGCGTCTGCGTAAGCACTCAATCCCGTTAAAGGGCTGTCTAGGTGGATGTCTGCCGCATGGATGAATTTCACTGATTGTCACCATATTCTGTGTATTTGCTACCTTTGAATCAACATTAATACAGGTAAGTCTAGCAGAGACTCATTATTCGTTACAAAAAAGATGGGTATCGAAGCAGAAAAAGCTAATCAATGCGTTATTTAGGTTCTTGAATATCGACATCTGTTTTGGTGGTTGCCAGTCTTAAGGAAATAATTGCCGAAAAAGTGTGTTTATGCGCCAAGACCCTATTTTTTATTAGTAGCCTAGAAAAAATCGGTTATAAGAAAGTTACAATAAATCAGGGACATGCATGTTGGTTGAGTCGGAGGCTAATGCAGCATGACCATCGGAGCAGGCATGAAAAAAGCCCAAGGCTGGTTGAACCAGCGGGGACAATGCTTCCCGTGGACGGTGACACTTGGCTGCGCAACAACTGTTGGACAGTTTCTGCCTTGTCGTTGGGCAAGCCGGTTTCTTCTTCGGGGAGGGCTTCGTTCTCGTGCATCACAGTCTCCAGTCGGTTGGCGGGCAAAAGCGCGGGGTGTGGGGAGGTTGCCAGCAGCGGTCCACCGTTAGTTGGCTCGACAAAATGGACACCAAGGAAATCCAAACCAGAATGGAAGTCGGCAATGCGGGTTTTTTCCTCATTCAGGCTCAAATCCAGTTGTAGGCCGGAATAAGGTCGTGCAACGACCGTTTCCGGCACTTGGCCTGTTGTTTTGCCGGAAACGTCCGCCGGGGCGGACTTATTCCGGCCTACTTCGGCTATGCGTATAGGCATCATAACCCCT
>CAIYXP010000355.1 GCA_903930145.1 uncultured Methylococcaceae bacterium | reverse complement strand
TTGCAATTCCAGTACCTAATCCGCGATGGCAAGGCCAATTCGGTCATGCTTTCCCTGCTGTTAGTATTAGGCATTAGTGTTGCATTGGGTATAACTCTGGTCTTTTTTCCATTTCACCACATGCCGCAAAGTGTTCGGGCCGTTTGGAATAAAATACCGCATCGGCATGTACTCCATCTCGTGCTATCCGGCTTCCGTCAGCATGGGGTAGCCTTGGAATTGACGTTTGCCAGCTTAGTTGTGGGTATTGTCATGACGGCAGTGATGGTTGCAGCAGGGTATTGCATTGGTATTGGAATTGGGCTAACCGTGTCTTATCTGCAAATGCTGGTCATCATGACCGTCGTGATTTGTATGATTAGCTTACCTATCAGCATCGGTGGGCATGGTGTGCGTGAAGGTGCTTTTGTGATTATGTTCGCTGCTTTTGGTTTGATTAATGTTGACCAGCAGACGGGGAGAGGGAGCGAGCCTGTAATCCTTTTTTCACTGCTTTTTTTTGCAATTCCATTAATATGGAGTGTTGTAGGCGGAATTGTTTATCTAGTTTTTCGCCATGATTACAATCTAAACCTTGTACGTGAGCAGTAAATATTTTTAAAACAACTAGCCAAGGGATTAGAGGCAAACCTTGGGTTAAACCTCAAATTTTGGGTCTAGCCAACATATTGCGGAGTTTTAATAAAAGCCCCTCTTGGGCAGAATCTTCCTGCTGGTTGTCAGTGTAGCTAGGTAGTAGACGGTTCTTTTTTTGTTCCTCAACCAATATTCTCAGCTTTATTCGCTGCTCTTCGGACATGGGCAGTTTTCCAAAACTTTCATTTTTGCGCAGAATGAAATGTCCCAATCGATCCAACCATTGGTCGTCGATGCTTTTATAAGGCTCAAAAAAACTTTTTTCACTAGGGCCGTCAACATTATGCATAGTGACCCTGATACCTTCGGCTGCCTTGTCCACCTTGAAAGCCAAGTTGACCCAAACGTGGATTTTGCATTGGATAACCGTCCCACTAACCTCTTGGTTGGAATCCCTGACAGCCCAGTCTGAATATAATACTTTTTGTGAAGTCAGGAACTGGCAAGCCTCACTGCCGGCAGATTTCGACGTGATGCTATAGCGTCTTTCTTGAGGGGCAGCACATGCGAACGTCAGACTGATTAGTTTGGGTTCTTTGTGGCTGTCAATTGAAATGTGATAATTGGTTTGCTCCAAATTGTCTAGTTTTCCAATGCCTGGAAAATCGAAACTAACAAGGACAGGCCATGACAGTATTCCTAGTTGTTCGACCAATTCAAGGAGGTAGGCATGGATTCTTAGCATGGCCGGACGAATACCTATTTGGTAAATCCTCTCCAGTTCGGCTTGCCTAAGTTCTGCTTGTTGGTTTGCTAAACGGGTGGAGTCTGCTTCCTTTTTTAAATCTTCAAGAATACCCATCAGTATACTCTAGGTTATTATTGGCTATAAGCCCTGACAAAATGAAATCGACTTGGAAAAGCTAATGTTTGCAACCAGACTGTTGGTTCTTTCAGCAAGGTATGCAATTTGGGGTAATGATAAATCGACACTTCGGATACTTTAGGGGTTGTCTTCCGTCGGGGGCGGAGGGAGTTTGGCGTTTTCTGCCTCTTTAAGGCGCATTCTCGATTCACGAAAAACCCCAAAACCCCAAATGCCCCATGAAGCTGTTTTTAGCATTATCAATGGAATCGCAACAGTGCTAAGACCCCAGATCAAAATAGCCACCGCGCTGAAACCGGAAATGCTCCATGCCAATAACCCCAACGGCCCACCGATGACAACTCGGCCCCAGCGCAATAGCTTTTCGGACAAGTTAGGCATGGTGTTGTTCCCCCGAGAAATTTGTAGTTATTTTTGTTAGCATTCGTCAAGCATACCCTAACACGGTTATCAGCCCAGACCGTGATGCAGAATCGTAACAATTCCACCACAGGGAAGCAATCAAGTTTCTAAACTATATAAACCAAACCGGCTTGCCATTTATTGGAAAAGCAAAACCTAAGGTTTCCTCCCAAGGCGATGGCTGAATAATCCGGTCAGTCAAGCAGCGCCTTCTCGGCTGATTCCAAGGACTCCCCGGCTTCCAGCCAAGCGAGTTCGGCTTCTTCGGTTTCGCGCTTGATCTTCGCTTTGTCTTGCAACAGAGTTTGCAACCGGTCTTTGTTGGATGGATCGTAAATCGAAGGATCGGCCAGCCGTTTTTCTAGGGCTTCGCTGGCTTTAAGCAAACTGTCCAAAACCGCCTCGGCCTTACTGACAGCCTGTTGGAAAGGTCGAAGTTGTTGCCTTTTCCCGGCATCCTGTCTGCGCTGGTCCTTGCGTGAGTTGGCGGTGGGTTTGGTGGAGTCTTGGTCGTTGACTCCATTTTTGTTGTTGCGGCCTTCGCCTAGTAATTTTCGATAGTCCTCCAAATCCCCATCGTAACTTCCTGCCCGACCTTCAGCCACCAGCCAGAAGTCGTCGGCCACGGTGCGCAGCAAGTACCGATCATGGGACACTACGACCAAAGCCCCTTCAAAGTCTTGTAGGGCGCGGCTCAGGGCAAAACGCATCTCCAAGTCAAGGTGGTTGGTGGGTTCGTCCAATAACAGCAGGTTGGGCCTCTGGTAGATCAGCAGGGCCAAGGCCAACCTTGCCTTTTCACCGCCTGAAAAGGGTTCAATGGACTCCAAGGCTTTGTCACCTTGGAAGTCAAAGCCGCCCAAGAAGCCTCGCAAGTCCTTTTCAGTCGCCCGTGCATCCAAGCGTTGCAAGTGCCATAGCGGACTTTCATCCATCGTGAGTTGTTCGATCTGGTGCTGGGCAAAATAGCCTAGGCGCAAGTCTTGGGCGCAAACCCGTTCCCCCCCACACAAGGGCAATACCCCGGCCAAGGTTTTGATGAGGGTCGATTTGCCTGCCCCATTGGCCCCCAGCAAACCAATGCGGTCGCCGGGGGATAATGACAGTTCGATGTTTTCGACAATCGGTTTGTCGCTGTAGCCTACGGATGCCTCGGCCAAGCGCAACAAGGGGCGGGGCATTTTAGGCGGGGGGAGAAATTCAAAATCGAAAGGCGAGTCAGCATGGGCTTGGGAAATCAATTCCATGCGCGCCAGTGCCTTGATCCTGCTCTGTGCTTGTCGGGCTTTGGTGGCTTGGGCTCGGAACCTGTCAATATAGGATCGAATATGGGCAATTTCGCGCTGTTGCTTTTCAAACGCCGCTTGCCTTTGGGCCAGCATCTCGGCGCGTCGTTTCTCAAAATCGGTGTAATTGCCTGTATAAAGCGTCACCGTTTGATTTTCGATGTTAACGATTTGATTGGTGATGTCATCCAAGAAATCCCGATCATGGGAAACTAGCAGCAAGGTTCCGGGGTAATTGGACAGCCATTCCTGCAACCAAATGACGGCATCCAAGTCCAGATGGTTGGTGGGTTCGTCGAGCAACAAAAGGTCGGAACGGCACATTAATGCTTGGGCTAAATTGAGCCTCACCCGCCAGCCGCCCGAAAACTCGGCCACTGCCCGGTTTTCGTCGCTTGGGTTGAAGCCTAGGCCATTCATCAGGCGAGCCGCTCTCGCCTTGGCATCGTAACCGCCTATGGCTTCAAACTGAGCATGCAAATGTGCATGGCGCATTCCGTCAGCACCGGCTTCTTCATGGTCCAGTTCATCTTGGATCAAGCGATATTCCCTGTCACCGTCCAACACATACTCGATTGCCGCCCGACTGTCTGCCGTCGTTTCCTGGGCGACATGGGCGATGACTAGGTTTGGCGGAAGATTGATGGCGCCGTGGTCTGGGTGCAGGTTGCCCAAGAGCAAGCCGAATAGGCTGGATTTGCCCGCGCCATTGGCACCGGTCACACCGACTTTCTGGCCGGCATAAATAGTGAAATTGACATCCTCGAACAGGAGCCTAGTACCCCGACGCAGGGCAAGCGATTGGAAGCTAATCATGAAGCAAGCGGATTCTATTGAGCATACTCGACTTAATCGGCTTGTTCGATGCGTTCGTCGGCAGTTTTGACGAATTCATGCAGGTTACTGTCTTTGGTCAGCGTGTCGCGTGGGATAATTAAAGCCGCGTCCAGAGATACATAAACGAATACATATTTTTTTTCCACTTCGATGCGCAGCACTTTTTTCCAAGGCAGCTTCTCTTCCCCATTGGCGCTGATCTCAACGAGATTGTTTTTCTCAGCCTTCAAGGTATATTGACCGAGGATGCAGGTTTTTTCCTCTTCGGTATACATTTGGCGAACTTGCTTGCGCATGTTCCATCTTAAATAGAAGGGAACGCCCAAACCCCACCCCATCGCAATTAAGATCGTATAAACAGCCGATGGTATATCTTTGAAGTAAAAGAACAATAATAGGGCGATGAGAGCAATCACGCCGGGGATGGTGGCTTGATGGCGGCGGATGGTTTTTTGGATGCGTTCGGAATTTGCCAGCAAATGTTCATTGAAAGCAATCAGGTCTTTTTCACGCACTTCGTAGTGAATTTCTGTCATTGTCTGTCCGTTTAATCGATTGATTTAAGTTAAACTATCAGCTTGCCCAAACTGAGCGTTGGCTGAGGTGGAGAAATGGTCTGCATCCGCTTTGGCGGTATTTTTAGGGTGACTAGTATACGCATTTCTGCTTCAATTTACCCCATGTTGGAAGCGTTTCTGCTTACAACCCCACAAATTTCTTACAGGAGACGGTTATGAAAGGCCACCCCCAAGTTATCGAACACCTTAACGCCTTGTTGGTTGGCGAACTGACCGCCATCGACCAATATTTCCTCCATTCCCGCATGTATCAGGACATGGGATTGGAAAAATTGTTCACCCAAATTACCCACGAAATGGCCGAGGAGCAAGCTCACGCCGATTTGTTAATCAAGCGCATCCTGTTTTTGGAGGGCAAGCCGGATTTGACCAAACGAGACCCGATTTTGGTTGGCGAGAATGTGCCGGAAATGCTACGCAATGACCTGACCTATGAATACAAAGTCATTCCCCATCTGCGGACTGTGATGGCATTTTGCGAATCGGTGCAAGATTTTGAAACCCGCGACATTCTGTTGAAATTGCTGAAAGACACCGAGGAAGACCACACTTGGTGGTTGGAGAAGCAGTTGCGCCTGATTGAAACGATTGGAGTGCAAAATTACATTCAATCGCAGATGTAGCAATGCCGGTCGGGGTTTGGACCCTGACCGTAAGGTTTGAAGGCCAACGGGATTTACAAAATGTGAGTGACGGGGTTACAAACCCATATTCGCCAACTTAGGGGTCAGTGGTTCGGATGGCTTCAAAAAGAATGTCTCACGCAACGACGCAACGACGCA
>CAIYXP010000354.1 GCA_903930145.1 uncultured Methylococcaceae bacterium | reverse complement strand
CCTATCTAGTAAGGTCGAGTCACCTATCTAGTAAGGTCATGTCACCTTACCAGAAGGTTCGTGTGATTTTGGCGGGTTTCCAAACATGGTTGGGAATGGTTGACTGGCTGATTGTTGGAGTTTCAGGCTTGCCGTGCGTTGATTTTGTAAGGCTTACGCCCTTATGCAAGGCAAGCCTGAAACTCCATTTAGCTCGTTGCTGATGTTATTCGGTGCGTATATCTAAACGGAGTGTTAAATGACGTAATCAATCGACGGTTGTTCTGCCGGTTGTGGAAACACTTTGATGCGTTTGGGTTGCAGCACCACTTCATCGCCTTTGTGAACCGTATTGGCTTTGAATTCATCGCGGCTTAACACCGCTTCGACGAAACCTTCTCCGTCTGCACGTTCCAATTCCAACCTGACCACGGCCCCATATTTGCGTATGTCGCGGACATGGGCGCTGATCCCGCTTGCACCATTGACCCGCCGATTCACTTCAATTTCATGCGGACGCACAAAAAACAAGGCCCGGTCAGATTGTTTGTTGTCATGTTCAGGTAAACGAATGTCGCTTTCGCCGATCTTTGCCCAACCTTCATCGACACGTCCGTGGAATAAATTGACATCCCCCAAAAACTGATAAACGAAAGGCGTGGCGGGATGTTCGTAGACATCGTCGGGAGCGCCAATCTGTTCCACATGGCCTTGATTCATGACGACGATGCGGTCAGCCACTTCCAAGGCTTCTTCTTGATCATGGGTGACGAACACGCTCGTGACATGCAGTTCATCATGGAGATTGCGTAACCAGCGGCGCAAATCCTTGCGAACTTTGGCATCCAATGCACCGAAGGGTTCGTCTAGCAGCAACACTTTCGGTTCCACCGCCAAGGCGCGGGCCAAGGCGATGCGCTGGCGTTGACCACCGGAAAGTTGAGGCGGATAACGGTCAGCCAGCCATTCCAATTGCACCAACTTTAATAAGCGAGTGACTTTTTCCCTAATTTCTTCATTGCTTGGGCGGGCGGCTTTGGGGCGGACGCGCAAACCAAAGGCGATATTTTCAAATACCGTCATATGTCGGAACAAGGCGTAGTGCTGAAATACAAAGCCGACTTGGCGTTCACGTACATGCCGGTTAGTGGCATCTTCCCCGTGAAACAGGATTTGCCCTGCATCGGGGGTATCCAATCCGGCGATGATGCGCAATAAAGTGGTTTTACCGCAACCGGACGGCCCGAGCAAGGCAACCAGTTCGCCGGGGTTGATGTCGAAATTGACATTTTTTAACGCACTGAAGCTACCAAAGTTTTTGCTGATATCGCGAATTTGTATGCTCATCGGTATTACTAATTGAATTAACTATCGTCTTGTTGGGAAACGGAGGTTTGGAGTCGCCATTCCAGAAAGCTTTTCAGTGCCAAGGTCACTAAGGCAAGCAGAGCCAACAGGGAAGCCACGGCGAACGCCGCCGCCGAATTGTATTCGTTGTAAAGGATTTCCACATGCAGCGGGATGGTGTTGGTCAGACCTCTGATGTGACCTGAAACCACCGATACTGCACCAAACTCGCCCATGGCGCGGGCGTTGCTCAAAATGACACCATAGAGCAAACCCCATTTTATATTGGGTAAAGTCACCCGCCAAAAGGTTTGCCAACCGGATGCGCCTAAGACGATGGCGGCTTCTTCCTCTTCCGTTCCCTGTGCTTGCATTAATGGAATCAATTCACGGGCAACAAACGGGAAGGTCACGAAAATAGTCGCCATGACGATACCGGGAACCGCAAAAATCAGTTTGATGTTATGTTCAGATAGCCATCCACCAAACCAACCTTGCATACCAAACATCAGCACGTAGATTAAGCCTGCAACCACGGGCGATACTGAAAATGGCAAGTCAATCAAGGTAATCAACAAGCTTTTGCCTTTGAATTCGAATTTGGCTATCGACCAAGAGGCGCAAAGGCCAAACACCAAGTTCATCGGTACTGAGATCGAAGCCACTAACAAGGTCAGCCGGACGGCGGCCAATGCAGTGGGTTCAAGCAATGCAGAGGCATAAACCGCCCAGCCTTTGCTAAAGGCTTGACTGAAGACTACCGCCAACGGCATGAACAAGAAACCCAATAAAAACAACAAGGCAATGCTGATTAGGGTCCAGCGGACCCATAAAGGCTCGCGGTTAGCCAATCGGCTCCCGTGGGCATGGTGCGATTGTGGAACCGCAACGGCAAAAGACATAGAATTTGCTCCAGAGACTAACGATAAGTTGATATTGTCATGATCGTTTGCTGTGGCGATTTTGTCCCCACCACTGCAACACGTTAATGGCTAACAACAAAATAAAAGAAACGATGAGCATTGAGGTTGCCAACGCGGTCGCCCCGGCGTAGTCGTATTGTTCCAGCTTGGTGATGATGAGTAGCGGCGTGATTTCTGACACCATTGGGATATTGCCTGCAATAAAAATGACCGATCCATATTCACCGACCGCACGGGCGAAGGCCAGCGCAAAACCGGTTAGCAAGGCGGGCCAGATGGCAGGGAAAATCACCTTTAGAAAGGTTTGCAAACGGCTTGCACCCAAGCTCGCCGCTGCTTCTTCCAGTTCCACCTCAAATTCTTCAAGCACTGGTTGTACCGTGCGCACGACGAAGGGCAAACCTATGAACGTCAAGGCAATCACCACACCTAGCGGGGTGTAAGCGATTTTGATGCCCAAAGGGGCAAATAGCTGACCGATCCAGCCTTTTTGTGAGTAGATCGTCGCCAGTGAAATACCCGCCACTGCCGTAGGCAAAGCAAATGGCAGGTCCACAATGGCATCAATGATTTTCTTGCCAAAAAATTCATAACGCACCAACACCCAAGCCACGATAAGACCAAACACCGTATTGATGGCAGCGCCCATTAAGGCCGCTGAAAAGGTCAGTCTATACGAGGCCAAAACACGCGGTGTGGTGATGACTTGCCAGAAACCACCCCACCCCAAACTGGTTGTTTTGACAAATGTGGCGGACAGCGGAATCAGTACGATCAGGCTCAAGTAGAGCAGGGTGAAGCCCAAGGTCAGATTGAATCCGGGCAGGACACTGTGCTTTTGCAGGAGACTCATGAAAAACCCTTAAAATTGTTAGTTAACCAGCTCGCCAATGCACTCACTACAAATGACGCTCTTCTAAGCAACACTATACAGAGACAAGTTTATTCATTAAAAGACCAATTCATTCAATGCATATTCCATTTAGGAATAACATAGCCAGCCAACAATCCCTCTGCTCTTATGCAATTATGGAATAGTCATGGAATTAATCGGTCATGATTGTTTATATCGGTCATGCTAAATTAGCTTACGTAATTACAAGCCAAGCCACCTTAGGTCACCCAATAAAAATCATGAGTTCACAACCTTCCATAAGCTATATCAACCCGGTGGTTACCCAAGAAGAAAAAATATCATCAGAAGAAAGTTCCTTTGCCCAAAACATCGGTAAGGTGTTGCGCGGGTTACGCAAGCAACGTGAACTTTCATTGAATGATCTCGCAGGATTGTCCGGGGTCAGTCGATCTATGTTAAGCCAGATGGAAACGGGAAGAAGTGTTCCTTCTGTGATGGTGTTGTGCAAGATCGCGCGAACGTTTGATGTGCCAATCTCCACCTTTCTGAAAAATGCTAACGAGGTTCAGCCCACCTTGTTGAGTGCCGAGGAAACCCCATTACAAATTTCAGCACAAGGCAAATGTGCTTGGCGTCAATTGACGACAAACAAAGGAGGGAACAAAATGGAGTTTTATGAAATCACATTAAGTGCCGGTGGCATCAAAACGGTCGAGCCATATCCTCCTGAAACCATGGCCAATCTGGCGGTGAGTTCGGGAACGACAATCATTGCAATGCGGAACCTCCGTTATCGACTGTCTGAGGGCGATGTGCTAGAGTTCCCCGCCAGCGTGGCCCACAGCTATATCAATCCAGGGCATGAACAAGCTTTGTTATACTTAGTCTTGCAATTACAGCATCCATTCGGTACTTCAAATGATTAACTTAGGAAATCCATTAACCATTGCTCAGCAGGAAGCCTTGGCTCGGTTGATGGAGGGAATCACCCCGGAACAAACCGCATGGATTGGCGGGTATATGGCGGGGTTTGCCGCGTCCCAACAGGCGCGGAGCTTACACAATTCGGCAAGCCCGGCATTGGTCGCCACGCCAGAAGGTTTGGATTCCGTGGCTATTGCTCAGTCTGAGGAAAAGCCGGAAATTACCGTTTTATTTGGCTCACAGACTGGCAATGCCGAGAAGCTGGCCCGTGCTATGCTTTCCCGCCTGATCGTCAATGGATTTTCGGGGCATGTTGAAGGGATGGGCAATTACAAAGCCGCGCAACTCAAGCGAGACCGCCATCTGTTGGTTGTTGTCAGCACTTATGGCGAGGGCGATCCGCCCGACAATGCCTTAGGGTTTCATGAGTTCTTGTTCAGCAAAAAGGCTCCTCAACTGGAAGGGACGCATTTTTCGGTACTGGCCTTGGGCGATTCAAGCTACGAGCATTTCTGCAAGACCGGGCACGACATTGATGAACGCTTGGTTGAATTGGGTGCAAGTCGCCTTTTGCCTTGCGTGGAGTGCGACGTGGATTATGAGGAAGCCGCCGAAGCTTGGATGGACGGTGTGCTGGCAAGCCTCAAACCTACCCATAAACCGCAGACCGACTCGGTTTTGAAAACCGAGTCGGTCTTAGTCAAAGCTTATTCAAAGAAAAACCCGTATCCGGCCCGTCTGCTGACCAACCAAGCCTTGACCGGTCGCGGTTCCAGCAAGGATGTGCGGCATATTGAATTGTCCATCGCCGATTCGGGTTTAACTTACGAGCCGGGTGATTCATTGGGAGTGGTCGCCAACAATTGGCCGCAACGAGTCGCAGAATTGATTGAACCGCTAGGGTTTAACAGCCATGCTAACGTGCCTAGTGCAACTGGTGGTGAAACCAGCCTCGAACAGGCATTGCTCAAGGACTACGAAATCACCACACTTACTCGCCCATTTTTGGAAAAATACGCAAAACTGGCTGAATCCACTGAACTTGCCCATCTGCTCAAAGAAGACAATAAGGCACAACTGCGGGAATATCTGGTTGGTCGTGAAATCATCGACGTGGTGCGTGAATATCCCGTTCCGGGGCTTGCCGCCAGCCAGTTTGTTTCACTGTTGCGCAAGCTGCAACCCCGGCAATATTCGATAGCGTCCAGTTACAAGGCCAACCCGGACGAGGTTCACTTGACGGTTGCTGTGGTCCGCTATGAAAGCCATGGGCTTGTTCGTCAAGGCGTGGCATCCACCTTTCTTGCCGAGCGCGTAGAAGAAGACGGCCTAGTCCCGGTGTTTGTGGAAGATAATCCGAATTTCCGCTTACCTCAAAACCCCGACACCCCCATTATTATGGTTGGACCCGGTACTGGGGTCGCGCCATTCCGGGCATTTATGGAGGAACGTGAAACCATCGGGGCCAAGGGTAAGAATTGGCTGATTTTTGGCGACCGGAACTTTAACACTGATTTTCTCTATCAGCGCGAGTGGTTAGAGCATCGTAATAACGGACTGCTGACGCGGCTTGATGTGGCCTTCTCCCGCGATACCGACGAGAAAGTCTATGTGCAACATCGATTGATGGAAAACAGCCGGGAAGTGTATTCGTGGCTGCAAGAAGGTGCGCATTTTTATGTGTGCGGGGATGCACAACGCATGGCGGCAGATGTCCACGATGCGCTCATCCAAGTGGTTGCCAAGGAAAGTGGTCAGCCCCATGAGAGCGCCATCGAAACTATAAAGGCACTGCAAGCGAATAAACGCTATCAACGAGACATTTACTGATATGACAGGCAACACCAAAGCATTGAGCGAGGACGAAGCGCTCAAAGAACGCAGCCGATTTTTGCGCGGAACCATCGTCGAAAGCCTTGCCGACGCAGCAACTGGCGCGGTGGCGGCGGACGATGCCAAGCTGCTCAAATTCCATGGCACTTACCAGCAGGACGACCGTGACCTCCGCAACGAGCGCCATAAACAAAAGCTGGAGCCGCTGCATTCCTTTCTAATCCGCTTACGCATGACGGGCGGAATATGCTCGCCGGAGCAGTGGCTGCAACTGGATAAATTGGTCCGCAAATATGCCAATGAAAGCTTGCGCATCACCACCCGGCAGACCTTCCAATTCCATGGGGTATACAAGCGCAACCTCAAGGCGGCAATCGCAGGAATCAATAATGCCTTGTTAAACACCATCGGGGCTTGCGGCGACATCAACCGCAATGTGGTTTGCCATAATAATCCTTATCTTTCGCCGATACACGAGGAAGTTTACGAGTGGAGCAAGCGTTTGAGCGACTTGTTCCTCCCGCAAACCCGTGGCTACTATGAAATCTGGTTGGATGAGAAACCCGTTGCCAGCTTCCCTACCGAGGTGGAACCGTTTTACGGCAAGACTTTCTTGCCGCGCAAGTTCAAGATTGGCGTGGCGCTCCCTCCCTACAACGACATCGACGTGTTTGCTCAAGACCTTGGTTTTATAGCCATTGTCGAAAAAGACAAGCTTATAGGTTTTAATGTGTCGGTGGGCGGCGGCATGGGCATGACCCATGGCGACAAAGCCACTTATCCACGGCTAGGCGAGGTCATTGGCTTCTGCCCAACAGAACAACTGCTGGCAGTGGCTGAGCAAGTCGTCGCCATTCAGCGGGATTTCGGCGACCGCAGCGTTCGCAAACATGCCCGCTTCAAATACACACTGGACGACCGGGGTACGGAATGGTTTAAGCAAGAGTTGGCGACACGATTGGGTTTTCCATTGCAATCGCCGCGGCCCTTCAAGTTCACAGAAAGTGGCGACCGCGCTGGATGGGTCAAGGACAAGCAAGGACGCTGGCATTTGAATCTGAGCATCCTGTCAGGCCGGATCAAAGACACAGAAGAAATCGCCTGGCTGACAGGCTTGCGCAAGATCGCCAAAATCCACGAGGGAGACTTTCGCCTGACTGCCAGCCAGAATCTGATTATCGCCAATGTCAGCAAAGCCAATAAACC
Organism: uncultured Methylococcaceae bacterium; assembly: GCA_903930145.1. GTDB lineage: Bacteria > Pseudomonadota > Gammaproteobacteria > Methylococcales > Methylococcaceae > Methylumidiphilus. Next base: position 1,917 of record CAIYXP010000354.1, on the reverse strand, counting down.
GAAAATCCAGGCCTTGCTGAAAGAACACCGGATTCCCGTCCCCGATGAACAGTGGTCAGCGCTTAGGCTTCATGCGATTTCATGCGTGGCATTCCCCACCTGTGGTTTGGCGATGGCGGAGAGCGAGCGGTATTTGCCGAAGTTGTTAGACCGCTTGGAGCCACTATTAAAAGCAGCAGGATTGGAACAACAAACCATTCAATTGCGGGTGACGGGTTGCCCCAACGGCTGCGCCCGACCCTATCTAGGCGAGATTGCCCTAGTCGGCAAATCACCGGGCCATTACAACTTATATTTAGGTGCGGGCTATGTCGGGGAACGTTTGAATAAACTTTATAAAGAAAGCCTGACCGAAGACGAAATTATTGCCGTACTCACCCCGTTGATTGAACGCTATGGCAAGGAGCGGTTGAAGGATGAACCATTTGGGGATTTTGTGATTCGGGCGAAAGTTGTGGCGGAGGTTAGATTTGGGAGGGAGTTTCATGACACTCAGTGACAAACAATAGCCGATTATGCCAATGTAAATTCGATCCCTGAGCGAAGTCGAAGGGAGGGTGTTTACGGCAAAAAAGGAAGCCATTGACAAAATAAAGCTAATAGGGGCAAATTATTCCAATTTTAGACAGCTAAAGAGGCAAAAAAGATAAATGCCTGTTCAGGTGTCTAAAACAAAGCCGGGTAGGGTGGGCAAATGGCTCTATCGTTTGCCCACGCGGAACGGAACCCCAACCCCGGCTAAATGGTGGGTGAGCAAAAAGACGCTTGCCCATCCTGCAAAGCTGCAATCAATCACCCAAGCCTTTTACGCTTGGTGAATGCCCAAGCCATAACCGAGCCAATCCCGAACAAGCCAAGGATGTCAGGCTCCGGGATGCCGCCGCCGCCCACATCGCCGTCGATCACAGGCCAAATATTAAGAACAAAACTCTTCGGGTGGATGTTCTGGCTACCGTCGCCAAAGCCGAACAGCCAAGCATAAGCGGTCGGGTCGTTTTTGTAGGGGGTGCTGTACCAATAGCCATTCAGGACATTGGTAAACAGGTTGTAATTGGCGTTGTGCTGTTCGCTGATTTGCTTGTGTGCCTCGCCGCCGAGCGCCCGGTAAAACAAATCCCCCATCTCGCTGTTGATGCAGTTGTAGCCGGTGGAAATCCCCGCGCCTATTTCTTGGTTAGAACAATTCGAGTCAACCTCCACTGCGATGGGCAAACGCCAGCCAGTGACACCAGCGACATTCAGCGACGCGACTTTTATGAGGGCATCGGCATAATTAAACCGCCCGTCGGTGAAAGACCCCGACCCCTGCCCGTCAAAGACGTTGGCGTTCGCCAGCCATGTAAGGCCACTGACGTTGTCATAGACCGCCAGCCCCCCTAGCCGGGCCACCATCCCTGCCTGTACGCTGCAAGGCAAACCCGCCACGGTCAGCAGGAATGCGGCAATAAAAAAACGAAAAACATGTACTTGCAATAATATTGACATGATGAAAACTCTCTAATGCCAACCCCACAATTCGATGGGCTTCGTCCAATCCTGCCACATGCAGTGAAGGCAAGACTATGTTTTGGATGTGTTACAATCCGGGTGACAGCTTGCTTCGCGGGGTTTCTGTTATTTTAAGGAATCCAAAGGTTTAATGTGCTGACAAGTGTAAGCGTGTGGCGTTACAATTTCCGCTGTGTGGAAACGCATCAAGCTGATGTCAGGCATTTAACGTCAGGCACTTACGCTTGGACGGCATTGTATGACTTTGGATAGTGGGGTGCAAGCACTTTATATCTTTGGTTTAAGCCGGGTAGGGTGGGCAAACGGCTCCATCGTTTGCCCACGCAAAACGGTACCCCAACCTCGGCAACTCGGTAAGACGCATTCGTAAGGCAGTCGAAACAGGCGAAAGCCTAGCTAAGCTCTAAT
>CAIYXP010000353.1 GCA_903930145.1 uncultured Methylococcaceae bacterium | reverse complement strand
TGGAAACTCAGCAGCCATTCCAATAAGGGGGTGGGTTGCTACGAATGCCATCAAGCGGACAAAGGCGATGCCGACGGCTTTGAGCATAATGGCTTCTTCATTGCCACGATAGTTTCGCCCAAGGACTGTTCCCGTTGCCATGAAAAGGAATCGAAGGAATTCCAAGCCAGCCACCATGCCGAAGCCGCCAAGATTTTGGGCAGCTTGGACAATGTGCTGGCGGAGGTGGTGGAAGGCAATATGCACCACGACTCGCCCGCCGCCGTCAGCGGTTGTTGGCAATGCCACGGTTCGGAAGTCAAGGTATTGGCGGGCGGCAAGCTAGACCCGACGACTTGGCCGAACACGGGCGTGGGCCGATTGAACCCGGACGGTTCCAAAGGCTCTTGCTCGGCTTGTCACTTTAGGCACAACTTCAGCCGCGCCCAGGCAAGGATGCCGGAAAACTGCGGTCGCTGCCACATGGGCCCGGATCATCCGCAAATTGAAATCTACAACGAATCCAAGCATGGCATTGCCTTCGCCGCCAATCGTACCCGCTTCGAGCCATTGATGGAAAAGAAGGACTGGATACCGGGCAAGGATTACGAACAAGGCCCGACTTGCTCCACTTGCCACATGAGCGCAACCTCCACTCTGCCGTTGACTCATGATGTTGGCTCGCGCATTTCGTGGACCTTGCGACCGGCCATTTCGGAAAAAATCGACGCGGCAGCGATTGCTGCTGGCAAGAAAGTCAAACCGTGGGAAGAACGCCGCGACGATATGAAACAAGTCTGCTTGGCTTGCCACGCCGATCAATGGGTAGGCAATTGGTATGAGCAATTCGACAAATCGGTGGGTTTGTATAACGACAAGTTTGGCATCCCTGCCACCAAGCTCTACAAGATGACCCGCGCCGCCGGACTCATCACCAATGACATCGAGTTCGACGACCCGCTGGAATTCACCTACTACTTCCTGTGGCATCACGAGGGCCGTCGCGCACGCCATGGCGCATCCATGATGGGACCGGATTACACCCAATGGCATGGCAATTACGAAGTGGCCCACCGCTTTTATATGGAGTTCGTGCCGCAATTGCGCGAGGTCATCGAAAAAGGGCTGAAATCCACCGACCCGGCCAAGGTGGAAGGTGCCAAGAAAGTACAGGTGGAACTGGATCAAGTGTTGAACTCTGAGAATCACCGTTGGTTCATCGGCAAAATGACCGCAGAGGAAAAAGATGCCCGTAAGAAGGCATCGGAAGAGTTCCGTAAGCGTTATGCACAGTAACAAAAAAAATTAAGGCAACACCATGAGCCATTTCTTAGATCGCTTGATGTTCTTCAAAAAGTCCACCGAAACCTTTTCTGGCGGACACGGCATACTTACCGACGAATCTCGAACTTGGGAGGATGGGTATCGCCAACGCTGGCAGCATGACAAGATTGTCCGCTCCACCCACGGGGTGAATTGCACGGGTTCGTGCAGTTGGAAAATCTACGTTAAAAACGGTTTGGTCACTTGGGAAACCCAACAAACCGATTATCCCCGCACTAGGCCCGATCTGCCCGACCATGAGCCGCGAGGTTGTTCGCGGGGAGCCAGTTATTCATGGTATCTATATAGTGCCAATCGGCTGAAATACCCGATGATACGCGGGCCGTTGGTGAAACTCTGGCGCGAAGCGAGGAAAACTCTAGAACCGGTCAAAGCGTGGGAATCCATCGTTGAAAACCCAGAAAAAGCCAAAGCCTATAAATCCAAACGTGGTTTGGGCGGATTTATCCGGGTGGATTGGGAAGAAGCCAATGAGTTAATTGCCGCGTCGAATATATACACCGCCAAGCAATACGGCCCGGATAGGATTATCGGCTTCTCACCGATTCCCGCCATGTCCATGGTATCGTATGCGGCTGGCTCAAGGTATCTTTCGCTGATTGGCGGTGTTTGCATGAGTTTTTATGATTGGTATTGCGACCTACCGCCTGCTTCACCGCAAACCTGGGGCGAGCAAACCGACGTGCCGGAATCCGCCGATTGGTATAATTCAGGTTTTATTATGCTATGGGGTTCCAATGTGCCACAGACCCGTACACCCGATGCCCATTTCATGACTGAGGTTCGTTACAAAGGCACCAAGATCGTGACGGTGTGCCCAGATTATTCTGAAGCCAGCAAATTCGCCGACTTATGGTTGCATCCCAAACAAGGCACGGATGCGGCTTTGGCGATGGCAATGGGGCATGTGATTTTAAATGAGTTTCATATTCAACGGCAGAGTGAGTATTTCACTCAGTATATCCGCGAAAATACCGATCTGCCCAATCTGGTCTTACTGAAAGAGCAGAACGGTGTTTATGTCCAAGATCGATTTCTTAGAGCCAGCGATTTCAGCGGTAGCTTAAGCCAAGCCAATAACCCGGATTGGAAAACTGTCGCCGTTGATGAAATTAGCGGCAACATCGTGGTTCCGAAGGGTTCGATAGGTTTTCGCTGGGGCGAAACTGGGCAATGGAATATCGAACAAAAAACTGCCGATGGTCAATCGGTGCGGTTGCGTTTGAGCTTAATCGACGACCGCGATGAGGTCGTTTCGGTGGGCTTCCCGTATTTCGGCGGGTCCGAGCATCCACATTTCACTTGTTCCACCCATGATGAGATTCAATGCCGTAACGTACCCGTCAAACAAATCACCTTGGCTGATGGTTCGCAAGTATGGGTGGCGACCGTGTTTGATCTGTTGGTCGCCAATTATGCTATTGATCGAGGGCTAGGCGGCGGCAATGTCGCGGATTCGTATGATGATGACGTGCCTTACACGCCCGCTTGGCAGGAGAAAATCACCGGGGTCAGTCGCAATCAGGTCATCGCGGTAGCCCGCGCCTTCGCAGAGAATGCCGAGAAAACCCAAGGCAAGTCGATGGTGATCTTAGGCGCGGGGCTAAACCATTGGTATCACATGGACATGAACTATCGGGGCATCATCAATCTGCTGATGCTGTGCGGTTGCGTGGGTCAGTCCGGCGGTGGTTGGTCGCATTATGTCGGTCAAGAGAAACTACGCCCACAAACGGGCTGGCTACCGTTGGCTTTCGCGCTGGATTGGAAGCGCCCACCCCGGCAGATGAACAGCACCTCGTTCTTTTATAGCCACACCAGCCAATGGCGTTACGAAAAACTGAGCGTCAACGAAATCCTCTCGCCGCTGGCCAACCTCAAAGACTGGTCAGGCAGTCTGATCGATTTCAACGTCCGCGCCGAGCGCATGGGTTGGCTACCCTCCGCGCCGCAACTGGGCGCGAACCCTTTGCAAGTCGCCAAACAAGCCGAGCTGGCGGGCAAGAACCCGGCTGAGTATGTCGTTGAGCAATTGAAATCCGGCGCATTAAAATTTGCTTGCGAAGACCCGGACAATCCGCAGAATTTCCCGCGCAATTTGTTTGTTTGGCGATCCAATCTGCTTGGCTCGTCTGGCAAGGGTCATGAATATTTCCTGAAATATCTGCTCGGCACTAACCATGGGCTGCAAGGCAAAGACTTAGGCTCGGAAGGTGGCATCAAACCCGAAGAAGTCGTTTGGCATGAGACCGCCGCCGAGGGCAAGCTGGATTTGCTGGTGACGCTGGATTTCCGCATGTCCACGACGTGTTTGTACTCGGACATCGTGCTACCCACCGCCACATGGTACGAGAAGAATGATCTCAATACTTCGGACATGCATCCGTTCATCCATCCCCTATCCCGCGCCGTCGATCCGGCTTGGGAGTCGCGTTCGGATTGGGAAATTTATAAAGGCTTGGCACGGAAATTCTCCGAACTGGTTCCGGGGCATTTGGGGCTGGAAAAAGACATTGTTACCGTGCCGACCCTGCACGACACCCCCGGAGAACTGGCCCAGGCATTGGATGTGAAGGACTGGAAGAAGGGCGAATGCGAGCCAGTTTCCGGCAAGACGATGCCCACGCTGGCAGTCGTCGAGCGCGATTATCCGAATGTCTACAAAATGTTCACCTCGCTAGGGCCGCTAATGACAAAAATCGGCAATGGTGGCAAGGGGATAAGCTGGAACACCGAGTCCGAGGTCAAGCAACTGGCCGAACTAAACCGCACCGTCACCGCCGAAGGCATCAGCTTTGGCTTGCCGCGCATCGAGACGGACATTGATGCTGCTGAGGTGGTGTTGATGCTGGCCCCGGAGACCAACGGTCAGGTCGCGGTGAAAGCTTGGGAAGCCTTGGGCAAGAACACCGGCTTGGATCACACCCATCTCGCCAAACCCCGCGAAGACGACAAAATTCGCTTCCGTGATGTGCAAGCGCAACCGCGCAAGATCATCTCTTCCCCGACATGGAGCGGCGTGGAATCCGAGCATGTCAGCTACACCGCCGGCTATACCAATGTCCACGAGCGCATCCCGTGGCGCACACTGACCGGACGCCAGCAGTTTTACCAAGATCATCCGTGGATGCGGGCCTTCGGCGAAAATCTCTGCGTCTACAAGCCGCCAGTGGACACCCGTTCCATTGCCCCGGTTTTGGGCCAAAAGCCCAATGGCAATACCGAGGTCGTACTGAACTTCATCACCCCACATCAAAAATGGGGCATTCATAGCACTTATACGGATAATTTGCTAATGCTCACGCTGTCGCGGGGCGGGCCGATAGTCTGGCTCAGCGAGATTGACGCAAAGCGGGCGGGCATCATCGACAACGATTGGGTGGAAGCCTACAACGTCAACGGTGCGTTGGTTGCCCGTGCCGTGGTCAGCCAGCGCGTACCCGAGGGTATGACGATGATGTATCACGCCCAAGAGAAAATCGTCAACATGCCGGGTTCGGAAACCACCGGCCAGCGTGGCGGTATCCATAATTCGGTGACACGGGCCACTTTGAAGCCCACCCATATGATAGGCGGTTATGCCCAACAAAGTTATGGCTTCAATTACTACGGTACGGTGGGTTCCAATCGGGATGAGTTTGTGATTGTGCGGAAGATGGATAAGGTGGATTGGTTGGAGGAACCCTCACCCCAGCCCATCTCCCAAAGGGGCTTGAATGCCGAATTATCGCAATCAGGAGAGAAAAAATGAAAATCCGCGCACAAATCGGCATGGTGTTGAATCTGGACAAGTGCATAGGCTGCCATACTTGTTCAGTCACTTGTAAAAACGTCTGGACGGCCCGCGAAGGGGTGGAATACGCTTGGTTTAATAATGTGGAAACCAAACCCGGATTGGGTTTCCCGACTGAATGGGAAAACCAGAAAAAATGGAAGGGTGGATGGAAACTGAAGCCCAACGGCAAGTTGGAACCGGTGCAGGGCGGCAAGGTGAAAACCCTGCATAATATCTTCGCCAATCCCAATATGCCGGAGATTGACGATTATTATGAACCGTATGATTTCGATTATGCGCATTTGCAGAACGCCCCGGAATCCAAAGCCGCGCCCACGGCAAGGCCGCGTTCGGTGATTACTGGCGAGCGCATGGAGAAAATCAAAGGCGGGCCGAACTGGGAGGAAATCCTTGGCACCGAGTTTGAATCCCGTTCCAAGGATGTGAATTTCGAGGCGGTGGAAAAGGCGATTTACGGCGAGTTTGAAAATACCTTCATGATGTATTTGCCTAGGCTTTGTGAACATTGCCTGAATCCCACTTGCGTTGCCGCTTGTCCATCAGGGGCGATTTACAAGCGTGAAGAGGACGGCGTGGTGTTGATCGACCAAGACAAATGCCGGGGTTGGCGGATGTGCGTGTCGGCCTGTCCTTATAAAAAGATTTATTACAACTGGCAAACCGGCAAATCGGAAAAATGCATCTTCTGCTATCCTCGCATCGAAGCCGGCGAACCGACGGTGTGTTCGGAAACCTGCGTAGGACGGATTCGTTATCTCGGCGTGTTGCTGTACGATGCCGACCGCATTGAAGCCGCTGCCAGCGCGACCTCCGAGCAAGACTTGTATCAGGCGCAATTGGACATTTTCCTAGACCCGTTTGACGAAACCGTGCTGGCCGAAGCGCGTAAAGAAGGCATTCCAGAAGCGTGGCTGGAAGCCGCGCAAGCCTCGCCGGTCTACAAAATGGCGATGGATTGGAAAGTGGCCTTCCCGCTGCATCCTGAATTTCGCACCTTGCCGATGGTCTGGTATGTGCCGCCTTTGTCGCCGATTCAAGCCGCTGCCAATAGCGATTTAATCGGGCAGGACGGAGGAATCCCTGATGTGAACGCCTTGCGCATCCCAGTGCGTTATCTCGCCAACTTGCTCACCGCCGGTAAGGAAGCGCCGGTCGTGCTGGCTTTGCAACGGCTGTTGGCAATGCGGGCCTATATGCGCGGCAAGGCGGTGGATGGCATTATTAACACTCAGGTTTTGGAGCAAGTTGGCTTGACTCAGGGGCAAGTGGAAGAAATGTACCGTTATATGGCACTGGCGAATTACGAAGACCGCTTCGTCATTCCGACCAGCCACCGTGAATATGCCAGTGCGACATTCGATGCCTACGGGGAGCGGGGCGGTTGTGGCTTCAGTTTTGGCAACGGTTGCGGTGGCGGTTCCAATCCGGTGGACTTGTTCGGCGGCAAAAAGCTGACCCAACATGGCGGCGAACCGATCAAGATTTCGCCGCGCAAGGCGGGTTGAGCCATGCAGATATTGAAAGTGGTTTCCGCCTTGCTGAGCTATCCGCAAGCCGAGTTATGGGAGGCTTTGGACGAAGTGGCCGCCGTTGTCGAAGTGGATGCCGAATTGCCCAAACAACAGGAGGCCGGCTTGCTGTCATTCATCAACTCCCATAAGCCTATGGACTTGATCGAGTGGCAGCAAGCTTATGTGGAGTTGTTCGACCGGGGCAGAAACTTGTCCCTGCTGATCTTCGAACATATCCACGGCGAATCCCGCGACCGGGGTCAGGCGATGGTGGATTTGCTGCGTATCTACCGGGAGCATGGGTATGAACTCGCCGCAAAGGAATTGCCGGATTACATCCCCTTGTTTTTGGAATACCTGTCACAACGCCCTACGGATGAAGCCTTGGACTTGTTGCGCGGCGCGTTGCCGGTGTTGAATCTGTTGGGGGCGAGATTGGCGGAACGCGATAGCGCCTATGCCATCCTATTCACCACTCTAGCCGCCTTGGTTGGAGACACCGAAATCCCCAAGGGATTGCGACAACAAGTCTCCGCCGAAGGGCTGGACGAGACCTTGCTAAAAATGGATGAAATCTGGGATGAGGAGGCGGTCAGCTTTATGGGCAACCCCAAATCCTGCCAAACCCAGACAACGGACAAGCCTTTGCTCTACAACCCGCGCATTTCCACGATGCAATCCTGATTGGAGGATCACATGAATTATCTCGATAACTTACTGTTCGGTTATTACCCCTATATCGCTATGACTTCTTTCTTGCTCGGTAGCTTGGCACGCTACGAGCGCGGTCAATTCACTTGGCGTTCTGGCTCCAGCCAATTGCTGCGGACCAAGGATTTGCGCTTAGGTAGCAATTTGTTCCATGTCGGCATCCTGCTGTTGTTTGCCGGACATTTCGTCGGGCTGTTGACGCCGCCTTGGCTTTACCATGCTTTGGGATTGTCCACCTCCGCCAAGCAAGTGTTGGCGGTGATCGCCGGCGGACTGTTCGGCGGCATTTGCGCTTGGGGTTTGTACATATTGCTCAAACGCCGTTTGACTGACCCGCGCATCCGCGCCACCAGTAGCCAGATGGACATTGCCATATTGTTATTGATTGCCGTGCAATTGGTTTTGGGCTTATTTACCCTGCCAGTTTCTCTGTATCACCTTGATGGCGGCAACATGCTGTTATTGGCGGAATGGGCGCAACGCATCGTCACCTTCCGCCCCGGCGCGGCAGAACTGTTGGCGAATGTCGGTTTCATCTTCAAGCTGCACTTGTTCTTTGGCATCACCTTGTTCCTAGTGTTTCCGTTCAGCCGGTTGGTGCATGTTTGGAGTGTCCCAGTGGGATATGCGGGGCGGCCTTACCAAGTGGTCCGCAAGGGTTGATGGCTAGTCACAGCAGATTTGCCCCTTCTGTGCTTTACGCAGTTAATCGCTTACCAAACTATTACGCCAATACTGGCTTTCCTTATCGAAAAGACGGTTTGCCTCTGTCAAACCCCAAGAGCCTGCCGGATAGGTGTGGAAAAAGTCACATTCCACCGCCCACACGTTTAGCGCCGGGTCGACCACTCGCCAAGCCCAATTTACCTCGACGGAGCTCAAAAACTGCGAATGGTCACCTGAACTTGCGGGGAAAATCACCCCCGGAAATTGGCGGGAATGGGCTGCATCCATCATTGAATCGGCAGGTTTAGACATGGAAGGCGAACCCGAATGGCTGGAATATGCTGACCCTTCACAAAACCGCTACCGTTGCGCGCAACTGGCCGAAGGGCGCTTGGCAGCGTGTCTGTTTATTAACCGCAATCATGAGCTTCCTGCTAGGGATTGGCTGACTCAATTATTTGCCGAACCTCGCTTGGATGCAAAAGCCCGCATGAGCCTCCTTGCGGGCCTCCCGTCAACTGCCGAGGACGATTAAGGACGCACGGTTTGCCCCTGCCGTGGCGCGTTTCCGCGAATTCCAAAACTTGAGGCAGGAATTGGAAGAAACCAAAACCCGGCTGGCCGACCGCAAGATCATCGAAAAAGCCAAGGGATTACTGATGAAAAAGAAGAACATGGGCGAGGAGCAGGCTTATCAATTTTTACGCAAGACCGCCATGAGCCGCAACCTTCAATTAATTGAAGTGGCACGGGTGCTGATTTCCTTGGAAGACAGTTTAACGTGATTTATCAAAACATGAAGTTGACAGCATCATCACTATTTTGCAATTTAAAACCTTGAACCGAGAGAACCTCACCATGGACACCCCACTTGCAGCAATGCGGTCACAACCCTGCCTTTTGACGAAACCTTCATCCAGCTATAAATCTAGCAAAGTTAAATTAATCCGTGCGGTTTTTTGGTGCGGTCTGGGGCTGGTTTTGGCCGCCTCGCAAGCTCGGGCCGAGGATGAGCCACCGTTAGGGCAGATCACCCCCAATTGGCGGGTCACTGGCGAATTGCGCGCCCGCTACGAAGGCTTTGATTTTTTCCAGCCGCAACTCAATCCCAAGGCTGGCGTGATTGCCGACCATAACGATTACAGCTTTGGTGCTTTGCGGGCGAGGCTGGGCGTCAACTTCACCAGCGATTATGTGGACGCTTTGGTGCAAGGGCAATACACCGGGCTTTACGCCCTGCCTGAGCAAGCCTTTGCCGGTGCGCCAGTCGGGCCTTTGGGCCTAGGCGCAGTCTACTACCGGGACAGCGGCAATAGTGTCAATCCAAACGAAGTTTTCCTGAAACAGGGGTATTTGAATTTCAAGCTGCAAAAGCTGGTCGGCTTGCCCAATATGTTTCTCAAGGCCGGTCGTTTTGAAATCAACGACGGACTCGAATACAAAACCGGCGATGCCAAGTTCGATATGTTGAAGACCACACGGGTTTCCCAGCGGTTGATCGGCGCATTCGATTTTACCCATATCACTCGCAGTTTCGACGGCTTTTCGTTAGCGTATGACAATCCGGCCTATAACGCCAGCCTGTACGCCACCCACCCGACCCAAGGCGGGTTCAACATCAATGCGCAGGATGAAATCAGCAAGATCGACTTGGCCTATGCCGCCTTCACCGCCAAGAAAGGCACGCTGATCCCCGACACCGAAGCAAGGCTGTTTTATATTTATTACGGCGACAACCGCAACGGTGTGCAAGTGGTGGACAACCGCACCGTTGTCAACCGCCCGTTGTTGAGTAACTCGAATTTATCCATCCACACCATAGGCACCCATTTATTGGGTGTTCAGAAGCTTGGCCCTGGGGCGGTGGATTACATGGTTTGGGGCGCTTACCAGTTTGGCGATTGGACCAACTTAAGCCAGAGCGCCTATGCCTTTGCCGCCGAAGCGGGCTACCAATGGGCCGACGCATTCCTCAAGCCATGGGTTCGGGCCGGTTATTCCATCGGCTCAGGCGACACCAACGCCAGAGACGGCACCCACGGCACCTTCTTTCAAATCATGCCGACGGTGCGCCTATACGCCAAATTTCCGTTCTACAACATGATGAACACGCAGGATGCCTTCGCGCAGTTTTCCGTGGCTCCGACCCAGACCACCAAGGTTGGGGTGGACTTCCATTATTTGGTATTGGCCGAGACCTCGGACTTGTTCTATGGCGGTTCCGGCGCGACCTCGCGAAGCGGAAGCCTTGGCTATTATGGCCGCGCCAGCGGGGGCAACAGCACGGTAGGCCAAATGGTGGATATTAGTTTCACCCACAACTTCAATAAGCATTTCTCTTGGGGCGCTTATTATGCCCATGCCTTCGGTGACGATGTGACCGGCAACGTATACCAATCGAAAAACAGCGCCGATTATGGCTATGTAGAATTCACTGCGTCGTTTTGATAGTCAAATATAGGAACGTAGTTAAGAGAGCAAGACAAGGGGGCGCTTGGCCGCCAACACCAGGCAAGGCGGGTTGTTTGGCATTAACCTATATGCCTTGTCGAACTTGCTTACGGAGATTGCATCTAACGCTTACTATCGTGTTAGGCTATAAACAAAAAGACTATGTGGCTCTTCTGCCTCTGTGTAAACACACTCATCAACTAAGATCAGCCATTTGAACGTCACTCCCGAGCTACAGCACTATATTCTTTCTGAAAAGCTTGGGGAGAGCCTGCAATCACAAGTTTACAAGGCTTATCACAAAAGCCAGCCCAATCATCCGCTGGTACTCAAACTATTGACTATTTCATCAGGTTCGGAAGACCAGTCGCGGCATCTACGGCAAAAAATAGAAAGGCTGAAAGTTCTTCATGACAATCGATCCTGCACACCCTTGGCGCTGGAATTCGATGCGGGGATGCAGTTCATCGTGCAGCCTTGGTTTGCCGGACTCACCCTGGATACTTGGGTGGCCCGGCAGAAATCGCTTCTGCTAACCGACTTTTTCACCATCGCCTGCACTCTGGCGGAGATGGTGCAGGCCGTGCATGAAGCCGGCATCACTCATGGTGGGATTAAACCTCACAACATCTTGGTGCAACCCGACACTCTGAGTTTGCGCCTGATCGATTTCATCACCCCCCTAGACATTCGTGATATCAGCCATTTCATTTACGATACCGAATTCGTGCGCGGCACGTTGGCCTATACCTCCCCCGAGCAGACTGGCCGCATCAACCATCGCGTGGATTTTTCGACCGACCTCTATTCGCTGGGCATCGTGTTCTATGAACTGTTGACCGGGCGGCTACCGTTCTTTTCCACCGACCCGCTGGAGTTAATCCACTCGCATTTGGCGGAACTCGCACCCGCCGTGCACGAGTTGAACCCATCCATCCCGGCACAACTCGGCGAAGTTATCGCCAAACTCATCCTCAAAGCACCGGAAAGGCGATACCAGAGTGCTGCTGGCCTGCTGGCCGACCTTGCCCATTGTCGCGATGAATACTTTGCGACAACTACCATCACGCCTTTTCAACTCGGCTTGCGCGATTCCACCAAACGGATCGTCTTCATTTCGAAAATGGTCGGGCGCGAAGCCGAAACGGGCCTGATACTAGGCGAATACGGCCAAGTCGCTCACGGGGCCTTCCGGTCGCTGTTCATCTCCGGCCTGTCCGGCATCGGCAAGACGAGGCTGATACAGGAATTACAAAAACCGCTGGTGGAGCATCGGGGCTATTTCACGTCGGGCAAATTCGACCTATACCAGAAAAACATCCCCTATAGCTCCCTGATCCAAGCCTTGCGTAATCTATTGCGCACCTTCCTCACCGAAAGCGACACCCAGGTAGCCGAGTGGAGAAAGCGTATTTTAACCGCGGTTGAGCACCAAGGGCGCTTAGTCACCGACGTGATACCTGAATTGGAATTCATCATCGGGAAACAGCCTGAAGTCGTGCCTCTGCCACCGGTGGAAGCGCGTATCCGTTTCAACAACGTGTTGGGGTGCTTTCTAGGTTGCCTTGCCAGTGCAGAAAACCCGTTGGTGCTGTTCGTCGACGATCTGCAATGGTGCGATGTCGCCACCTTCGACTTCCTACAGCATGTCTTTGCCAACCATGCCGAGTACCGGCACTTGTTTTTCATGGGTGCCTATCGCCACAACGAGGTGGATGCCAGCCATCCGCTAGTCAAATTATTGCAAGGCATCAAGGAAAACCAAGGCCCGATCAAGGAAATCCGACTTAGTGCGCTGAACGAACGGCACTGCCACGAGATGGTGGCCTACATTCTTGATGTGCACATGGATGAAATTGCCGCACTTGCCCATTTCATAGCCGAGCTAACGGATGGCAATCCACTGTTTGTCAGCGAGAGCCTGTCCTACCTGCATAACGAAAACTTGCTCTTCTTGGGCGATGATCACCAGTGGCGATGGGACATAACCAAGATCCGCGAAACCCAAATGCCAACCAGTGTAGTGGGTTTGTTCAGTTCCAAGGTCGGGCGACTGCCCGCGGAGACTTTGCATATCCTCAATCACTGCGCCTGCATGGGGAATCGCTTCACTGCGGAGGATATAGTATGCGTGATGGAAACCGATCTGGTCTCTCTGTTCGAGAACCTCAAACCGGTGCTGAGCTTGAGTTTGTTGCTGGAGAACAAAGCCGACCTGCAATTCGTGCATGACCGGGTGCAGGAAGCGGTGCTGCGGCAAATCTCTGAGGCCAATCGTAGCAGCATCCATTGGC
>CAIYXP010000352.1 GCA_903930145.1 uncultured Methylococcaceae bacterium | reverse complement strand
TACTTGTTGGGTTTATTATTTTTACCAAAATACAAATCCTTTTCAGCATTGACCTTTTCAACAAAGGTCTTAATCACTGAGTTCAATACAACATCATTCTTTTCACTTGATTGCAGGTATACCACCATTAAATAGGTATCTTTGATGGAAAAAACAATAAGTGCATGCTGCAATTCTTCCGCTGCATATCTATCATTGTATGTTTCAGGGTTTTTATCATGCTTCTCAGAAAATAACCTCCCCAACCAGTCAAAACGCCTGTCTCCCAGTTTCTGCAAGGCATCGAATGCAATATCGTAGCGCTTAACGGTCATTTCCATATGCCCGATAAACCGTCTGTATTCTTGGTCAGGGTCTAACACTTTTGTATCATGTAGGTAATCAATGACTCGCGGAGAAACAAAAATTCTGGCTTCAGATTCATATAAATGATGGTTCCTCTTTTTAAAAGCGACGAATGAACCAGAGGAAAGTACTATTACAATGACAACCAGCGAGATTAACCAATGCCGTCGAAGGCTACCCATCATGAGCGGCATAGCCTCAAATCGTCTGTAAACACTCCAGGATCATGCTCTCGATCAAAATTCGAAGAGGCTCTGGGCCTTAGGGTGTTTACCCCCTGTTGAAGAAGATTATTTTCATGCATCTAACAGCTCCGCGTATAGTTTCCGGTAGTTTTCCAAGCAGGCAGAACTTGAATAACACGTTTGCAGACGCTGGTCTGCGGCTTGAACGACTGCATTCAATACCTCAGCAGGCGTATTGCGAAGCTTGAGCAACGCCATCGCCAAATCGTCAGCATCGTCGGCTCGGAAGTGGAAACCGGAATTGCCTGGCTTGAGTAATCCAGAAGCACCTCCTTGATCGGGAACCATGACCGGAATACCGGCTGCCATACCCTCTAAAATGGCGAGGCCGAATGGTTCTACCGGGCACAAATGCAAGAGCAAATCGCTGTTTGCCAATTCAGGTGCAACATCTGCGCTAAACCCCTCAAACACAACATTGGGATGGCTCTGTTCGGCACGTGCGCGCAACCCATCCAAATCCCAACCCGTCCCGAATACCCGCACAGGCAGATCGTTGAGTTCAGGATGCCGGTCCAGTGCATCCAGCAACAAATCGACACGCTTGATAGGATCGACCCTGGAAACTACGATAAGCTTGCTGATGCCATTTTCCGTGAAGGGGGGATGTCTCGGGGCAGATTTTATTCGACTGTCAGGCAGGAAGTTACCTACGACAATGATCTGCCTAGGATCAACCCCATTGGCAATTAGGCGCTCTTTCACATAGTCGGACACAGCCACGAAAGTCACTTTCTTGCCATTGAGCATTTTTTTTCGCCCGTAACTTTCCCGTTCGTCCGTCCCTCCATGAACCAAATGCAAATGCAGCGCATGGCGGCGGTAAAAAAAATTCCAAAAATTGAATGCCAAAGAGTGGGTCACCCCCGTCGCCGCAAATGCAATTTGCTTATGATCGGACAACTGATGCCTGAGGCGACGGGCAAAATCCCTTGAATTGCGAAATGGAACGGCCTGGATACCAATCTTTTCAGCCTCGATCAGGGCAGGCCCTGGAGGAACCAATAACACTGGCGTGAACGAATCACGTAATCCATCCATGGTGTATAATGCCATCCGTTCAGTGCCATACAGATTGCCGCTGTGGAGCGCATAGAGAAATATTGGTTTCATTGAAGGATAAGACTCGTCTATTATGGGTTGTTTGGTGAAGCGCACCATGACTTTGGCATCCTCATGGGCGACATTGTACTCCTCCTCTCTTCTGGCGAAGTAGCCCCCCCTCTTAAAAACTTCCAAATTGGTGAGAATCACACTAACGGCCTTGGGGTTCAGTTCCTCTAAGATCGATAGGGACCGTTTGAATTCAGGCACTTTCACAGCCCGTGCCTTGACTACTAGTAAAGTCAGGTCGGCAATGGTGGCGAGAAACTCCGCATCGGCGGAACCCAGAATCGATGGTGCATCAAGCAACACAACATCGTAGTTAGCTTGCAGAGAAATCAAGATTTCCCGCAATTTGTCATACCCGAACAGGTGTGAATGGACATTAAAACCACCGACGCTCATCCGATCCGGGAGGGAGCCGTCGGCCTTGATGATTGCATCATCCAACTCCCCCTCGCCGTTAATCAGTTCGATCAAACCTGTTTGGAATTGATCCACCTGATAACGCGGGTCAGGTTTAGCGGCATTCACTTCCACGACCAAAGCTTTTATTCCCAGATCGCATAGTTCCAAACCCATCTCAAAAGCCAATGTACTCACTCCCGCCCCCGGCCTGACAGACGTAAACAGAAGAAGCCGTGTTCCCTGTAACTTATGCTCCCGCTCCAAGGCAATGGCAAGCCTGCGTTTGATGTCGCTCAGGACCAGACGCCGACCAAGACTTTCACCCGATTCGCAAATGCCGGCCAATGGTTTGAATCCAATCAAATTATGAACTTGGTTGGTAGTCCTAATCTCTCCGCCGAACTTGTATTTAAGCATATCGATGAGGAAAGGAAGAATCAAACCGATCAATAATGTGGCGACCCCCGAAATGACGGCAAATTTCTTCCAGCCCCCTTTTCCTTTGGCCGGCTCCAAGGCAGCCGATTCCAACCTTGCCATGCTAGGCGCATGGAATTCCATCAATAGCTTATCTTTGCGGATTTCGATTTCTTCCAGTTGACTTTGAAATCTTCTGATCTCATTGTTATAGCCTAACGCCAAATTGTATTTTTCACTGAATCGGTTTGCCTTGGCTTGGTTGTCCTGTATTTGCTGATTGATACCATCGACCACACCCTTAGCCTTCGCCACGTCGTTTTTTTTCTGTGAAACCAACATTCTGGCGACCCGCTTGTTGACTTCTTCGGTGCCACGGGCCAATTCTTCATCGATTTCCTTGAGTTCGCGGTCGATGTTTTTCTTTAAAGGGTGCGAATCCTCCATACCACTCACCGCTTCAAGCAACTTAGTGCGGCGCAGATTGACATTCCCCTTCAATGTATTTAAGGTAGGGTCATTGGCAACCATTTCAAAGGATGCCGCATCCAAGGCATCACGATTCTCTTTTCCTTGATCGTCTTCGAACACTGATTTGGCACTTTTCGCGGCAATCAATGCTCGTTGAGCCACTTCAAGTGCCGTTTTGCTATCAAGCAGCAACTGATCGAACGGGTTTATCGTATTTTCACTAAACGTTGTCACGCCCAATTGCTGGGCGATTGAGGTGCGTTGCGCCATGCGGTGATTGATTTTTTTGATCAGTTGTTCCCGCCGTGTGTTCAATAGGGCAATGCGGACATCTTTGTTGGTAAAAAATGATTCTGTTTTGGTTTTCTCTATGTAAACCTCAACCAGCGTATTGATGATTTTATCCAAAGGCGTCACATGTTTTTGATCCATGGTTTGCTCCATGGATACATTCATCAGGTAGGTGTCTTTAAGGACGACGGCCTGTATGGCCTCTGCCAAACCCTCAGCCGAACCTCGCAGCTTTTCTTCGTTTCGCTTCTGCATCTCGTGCAGTTCATTTTCCGCTACGATGAGTTCCGGCGGTTTTACCCTTTCATTTTGCGCGGCCTCAAGCTGTTGCTGATCCAAGAATTCTTGTACGGACTGGTCATCGGCATTCGCTTGATCGGCCCGTCCAAATTGTGCCAACAACGCCTCCACACGTTTATTGTCGTTTTGGATAATCTGACTTTTCCATTGCAAGGTAATGTCTTGAACTTTTTGCTTGAGTCCGGTTTCGTCCTCAGGTTTAAATTCAAGGTATCCTTCCCGGCTCAATTTTTTACCGGACGGTGCAATCCAGATTAATTCCTCTGGATATTGCTTGGTCATGTTCAATTTCTTCAGCGTGTCCAACGCCACTTGATATGACTTGACCATCAAGGCTTGCTGCTCTTGAAACTGCTTCATCTTCTGGTAAGAGTCAAAATCGGTTTCTTTTTGCTCGGACAAAACCGTGGCGAAACGGGGTGCCAGATAAATTTTCGCTTGGACGCTGAACGCATACATATTGCGCTTCTTGTAGGCTACGAAACTTCCCGCGCAAGCCACCAAAACCGCAGCAATAATCCCGTAATACCAATATTTGCGCAGGCTATCTTTGAAAGAAACCGCGCCCTCGCTCAACTTCGGTTGTTCTTCAGATTGGGCGGTGTTCACACCGAGTTTGGCCATGGTTGCGGAAACAATGCCTTAGAACGCAGCAAAGCCTTTAAGCGTCATCATTGTCGCAAATGGGTTGATTCTCTGGAGAATGTAGCCAACCTTGGATTCCCAACTGCGGGCCACGTAAATGATGTCACCCTCTTCCATGGACATGTTCAAGTTGGGGTTGGGATGCAAAACATCGTACATGTCTATTTCCAAATGGGCTTGCTTGGATGGACGTACTAAGTGAACTGAGGAGATAGTCGCTTCAGGCGTTGGCCCACCCGCCTGGCTGAGGGCATCCATGAAAGACATTTGCGGCGTCAAGCGATAAACACCCGGTTTGTTCACCGCTCCCAGCACATAGACGGAAGTGTCAGTTGAATCCGGGATATAGACCGTATCATTCCTCATCAATTGCACATTGAGGCTCATATCGCCAGTCAGCAATCGCTTAACGTCAATCCAAAGGATTTTATTGCCCCTGATAATGGCACACCGGGTCAAGACCTGTTCCGGGCGCAACAGCGGCAATCCGCCCGCCTTTGCCAAGATTTCCAACAGTAACGGAGGGTATTCAAATTGCAATGCCCCGGGCCGTTCGACACGGCCCAAGACAATGACCCTATTCGAGGTATACTTTTCAACACGAACCGTGGTGAAAATATCTTTGTAATAGCGGGACAAGGTTTGGGTAATCGACTTTGCCGCTTCTGGACGGGTCAGATTGCGCAGATATAAGACACCACTGACCGGCAGTGTGATTTTCCCATCAGGGCCTATCGTATGCTGCCCACTGAGCTCGGGCCTTCCAAGTACATCGACTTGGATGAGATCCCCGTCCCATAGGCGATATTCAGTTTCCACGTCCGCCTTGAAGGCTTGAACCACGTCGTCGCTGGAATAAGTCGTCGTCCGGTCGGGCACTTCAAAGGATTTGGCCGCACCAGGGGACTCAGTGGGAATGGATTCCCACGAATTACAACTTGTTAGTAGCACAACCAGCAATATGCCCAGCCACTTGCCAGTTAGAAACTTACAAAGAAAATTCATACGCCTAAGCAACCTGCCAGATTGACCAAAGCACGATTGAATGACCGAAGGCTTATTACCACTTACTTTCTCCCCGGCTTTCTTTGATGGCAGATGCCTTGGCAACCCTCAAACGATCATTCAGGTAAAGGTGTGCAATTCAAATTAGATTAAGCCTGTCCATGCCCTTTGATTGCCCGATGCCTGTAAAGGGAGGGAGATGGGCAAAAATCTAAAGTGCCTTGTTCATTGAATTAAGGGCGGCTTCGGTGGATGCATACATTTCGAAAATTTCGCTTAACCGTGTCAATTCCAAAAGAGTCTGCACATTTTTGGATATGCCGCTTAGCAGCATCCGGCCACCTTTTGCGCGAATCAATTTAAAAGCCGAGATCAATACCGAAAGCCCACTTGAATCGATAAAACTGACTCCGCTTAAATCCACGATCAACATTCCCGTCCCGGACTCGACTATCCCTTTTAAACTTTCACGTGCCTCGGGTGCATCGGCTGCCACAAGGCGCCCAGTGATCGTTACGATATCGATGCCATTTTCTTTTTGGTGTGTCTGAATCATATTATCTCCTGAATTGATAACAATAATGCTTTAACCTAGGTGGTTCATTCTGAAGATTCTTAAAGCCTTTTAACCTGTCTATACTATCATAGCTACCCTAGTGCCACAAACAGCTTACACCCCTGACAGACTTTCCCATGCCTCTGTGAGATCATAGGCCACTTTTCCTCCCGGCAAGGAATCACAATGTCATTTAAAGGCCGCGAAACTGACGTGTCCATAGTGCATTTGATCAAAAGGCGATGGGGTTAATTCATTTCATAGGGGATCAGACATACGAACCTAGTGCTACAATCAGAGCTTCAACCTCGCTGATGAGTCGCGCCACTAGTTGGTCGTCCTTCTCGATTCCGTCTGTTCGCGCTTTATTTTCAACCTCCACAGCAATCTCCACTAGACCTTGGGCACAAAAATGGAGTGCCATCCCTTTCAAAGAATGAGCAATCTCGGCGATGGCGATGCTCGATAACATGCCGTCATTAGCTTGCAAACGTCCCAGAAGCTTGGCTCCCTCACTCATGAACAAGTGCTTCATCTCAAGCAAAAAGCCATTGTCGCCACCCAGTCGTTTCAATGCCGTCTGAATATCCCAAACCGTCCTGTCGGAAGCTTGGACACTCTCCATGCCAAGTGTGGCCGGGTCCAACCAGCGTTGTAGTGTTTTCGACAGATCTTCCAACATCAGTGGCTTGGCAAGATGGTCGTCCATGCCTGCTTCAATGCATTTTTCCCTATCCCCTTCCAAAGCATTTGCGGTCAGGGCGATGACCGTGATTCTTTTTGTCATCTGCTCCCGCTCACGCTCGCGCAAAGCCCGAGTCGCGGCATACCCGTCCATTATCGGCATGTGGCAGTCCATCAGCACCAAATCGTAAGCTTTACGCTCCAGTTCGTCCAAAGCCTCCTTGCCATTGCCAACCCACTCGGAATCAATTCCAAAGCATTCTAACATTTTCATTGCAACTTTTTGATTGACCGCATTATCTTCGACTAGCAAAACTTTGCTACCGGCAAGATTAGGCAAGACACCGGGGGCTGGCACAGCCCTAACACTAACCCTGACCTTGTTCCACCCGCCATCCAGAATGGAAACCACGGCATCGAACAACAGGGACTGCCGCACGGGTTTGGTAAGTGTGCTTCGAATTCCCGCCTTGGCTCGCTCACTTTCCGATACCGAACCGCCAGAACTCAACAAGATGCGTGGAATGTCCGCCAGTCCCTTTTCATTATTCATCACCTGGGCAAGCATCAGACCATCCATTTCTGGCATATTCATGTCCATGATTACAAGATCATAGGGCATTTCATCCGACCGGACTGAGCGCAACAAAGCCAAAGCTTGAGGGGCGCTATCTGCCGGTTGAACTATGGCACCCCAGTCCTTGAGGAGCCGCTCAAGAATCGTCCTGTTGGTTGCGTTATCGTCCACAATCAAGACTTTTCGCTTGGAAACCGTGGCCGGCAACGTAGGCAAACTTTTTTCGTCACGTTTTTCCAACGGGATGACAAACCCAAAGGAAGACCCTATGCCTGGCGTGCTTTCAATATGGATTTCGTTGCCCCCCATATGTTTTACCAAGCTCTGGCAAATGCTCAACCCCAACCCAGTGCCACCAAACCGACGGGTGGTGGCGCCATCCGCCTGCACAAAAGGTTTGAACAAGCGCTCCCGGTCTGAAGGTTTAATCCCGATTCCGGTGTCGGTGACGGTAAATTTCAGAACGGCTTGATTGTCACTTTCCGCTATGCAAGCCACTTCCACGGACACTTCCCCTCGCTCGGTGAATTTATTTTATCTTCCCGAAGATTTGTATTCATTTTTAAATGATCGTGCATAAGTGCAACTACACTTGATAAAGGAGCATTTCCCGCTCTCTCACCCAATCCGTTGACTGTT
>CAIYXP010000351.1 GCA_903930145.1 uncultured Methylococcaceae bacterium | reverse complement strand
GCTCCATGCCTCTCAAAATCCCATCAGACTCGGCAATGGCGAATTTCACAATGGTTTCGGCACGATCTATCGTATTGGCAACCGCATAAATCCGCAACTCGTCGGCATTGCCCGATGGTCTAATATGGGCAACATCGCCGTTGTCAAAATAAATCCGCACCCCGTCCAAATAATTGAGGCGGTTGATAAACCCGAAACCCATGTCCGGGGTGAAAAAACTTTTCAGTTCAGCAGATATATTTTCGGCAGCTTGGGCTAAAGCATTGACATCTGACAATGGGAAATTGTTTTCATCCAATAATTCAATTGCACCCGAACCAAACCTCACGTCCATCACTCGTGCATCAGCCAGAGAAAAACGTTTAATGATTTGTTGGCTGCGAGAACGGGGAAATGCCTTTAATAGGGCAGAACGGCTATAACGTGCGGGTAACTGGTTAAATAATTGACATAATGACAATCCCTTTTCCCTAGCTGCATACAGCACCGCCAATATCGGTAGCAAGGCATCACGGGTGGGCAAGGCTGTTAACGACTTTCCATTGCGAATGATGGTAGAGGCAGTCAGGAATCCGCCATTGGCTTCAAAACCACACACGGCTTGTTTGCCTGACGCGACGGACTTTTCCATTCCAGCCACGACGAAAGGAGAGCCAATGCGGGTCTTCGGTGCAAGCTTGGGTTGCAGCCCACTGATGTCAATGGCATCGTTGCAACTGATGGGAACCACGACAGCATCCGCACCCAGAAACTCAGCCGTGACCATGCCGA
This sequence comes from uncultured Methylococcaceae bacterium, assembly GCA_903930145.1. GTDB lineage: Bacteria > Pseudomonadota > Gammaproteobacteria > Methylococcales > Methylococcaceae > Methylumidiphilus. Next base: position 2,377 of record CAIYXP010000351.1, on the reverse strand, counting down.
CTAAATCCCCTCCAAAAAAACGCACCTTGCCTGCCTCCACCCCCAAGATCATGGGCCGGTCGGAATCCCCATCGGTGGAAATGATGACGTCGATTCGCCCAAAATGGGCAAAGGTTTCATCGTGCAAGGTTTGAATGGATTGTATCTGCACCTCATCCATGTTTTCAGTGTCGATGGGTATGAAGGTTTCACTATGGCCCACCGCAACCACCTCTGCCCCCAGTTTGCTCAAAATTTCCTTAAGAAGATCGCGACCCACTGCCGAATGTTGATAGACCGCCACCCGCAAACCTTGCAAGGACAAACCACCAAAAAAATCGACATATCGACTAATATAAGCCTGATATGCGGCATTATTCTGTAACATCAATTTCTGATGGCCTGATTTGAAACGTCCATTTTCATCAAACAAGGAAGTGCTAAATGGCTGGGAATAAAGTCTTTGCCGGATTTCCTGTACTTTTTCTTGTATCGGGCTTTCGTGTTCTTTAAGCAACTCCCCGATAGCCGTATTGGTTTTATAACCATTGCGGTCAAAAGGAATGTGGCTACCCGTGACCATGATGCTGCCTTTGCCGTGACTAAAGGCATAGTAAGCCAAGGCCGGGGTCGGGATTTGGCCTAGGTTGACCGGTTTTAGGCCAGCATCGCGAATCACCTGTTCGATGGTTTGGGCAAGCTCCCCCCTACCCTGCTGTTCTGGCACGTATCGGCTTGAACTTGGGCGTAAATCATAGCCATAAAAGAATTCATCGCCTTTGACGATTCCCCCTTCTGTTATTGGTAGTGATTGCAAATATTCCAATTCCGCGAGGGCATTGATATAAACTTCCAATTGGGTGAGGTGGATGACTTCACCCCTTCTGCCGCTAGTGCCAAATTTAAGCGCTTGCGGTTGAAAGGATAGCTTTGATTGCAAGGTTTCAGAGTTCGGAGCGATGTTATTCATCATTCGGTTAAGTAATTTCCTCGATAAACCATTGACCATTGCTGTTCCAATTGAGCGCCTGTCCTTTCGATTTCCATTCAGCCAATACGAAACGCTTGGCCGGCTTGCCGTCCACGTTCAATTCATGGACTGCCGGACGGTGGGTATGTCCATGTATCAAAATGGAAATGCCATGATCGCGCAGGGTGTCAATGACGGCTTCTGGATTGGCATCCATGATTTCGGTTGTTTTCTTACCCTTGTCCAAACCACTTTTGAAGCGATACCACCGGGCATACCATTGCCTGAGAAAAAGTGGTTTGGACAAGGCATTTTGTTTCCACTCGGAAGAACGGACGCGGATTCTTGCGGCTTGATACTGCACATCGTCGGTGCAAAGCAAATCGCCATGGGTGACAACAGCGGGAACACCGTAAAGATCAATGATGGCAAAATCACCTAACAAACTTGCGCCAGTTTCCCGACTAAAGCCTTCGCCGACTAAAAAATCCCGATTGCCATGTTGAAAATACACCAAAGTACCGGATTCCACCAGTCGCTTAAGTGCAAATTTGACTTCTCGATTGGGGGAGGAGTTGTCATCATCACCAATATAGGCATCGAATAAATCGCCAAGGATATACAAGCGTTCCGCCGCCTTTGCCCGAGTGTCGAGAAAAGTCAAAAATCTCCGAGTGGTTTCAGGACGGCTTGCGGAAAGATGAAGATCGGAAATGAAAAGAGTTTCGGGGGGCATTGAATAGCAAGCAGCAGGGATGGGAGGGACGATGCAAATGCGAGGGCGACGCAAAAAAAACGCCGCCCAAACCCAAAAAAGCCTTATTCGCTGACTACAGTGGCTTTATTGATCACAATTGGGGTCTTCGGCACATCGGTAGGGAAAGGGCCGCCCGAACCGGTTGGGATTTTGCCAAAGCCATCGACGACATCCATCCCCTCGACCACTTCACCAAACACGGCATATCCCCAACCCTTGGGAGTTGGATTAGTGTGATTGAGGAAAGAATTGTCGATGAAGTTGATGAAGAACTGTGCCGTGGCCGAATTCGGGTCACTGGTTCTAGCCATGGCAATGCTCCCTCGCTTGTTCTGCAATCCGTTGTCAGCCTCGTTCTTAATCGGAGCATGGGTGGGTTTCTGTTTGAAATCAGTCGTGAAGCCGCCGCCTTGGGCCATGAAACCTGGAATGATTCGATGAAAGATAGTGCCGTCGTAGAAACCTTCTTTCACATAGGTCAAAAAGTTTGCCGTGCTGGCTGGCGCTTTCGCCTTATCCAGTTGGATGACAAAATTACCTTGAGTCGTTTCAAATTTTACTTGTATCGCGTGTTCGGTCATTTTTTTAGGTGCCTTGTGGGCTTTTGCCGCCAGTGAGGCGTCAGTGAAAGCCATTAAAAAAAGGGAAATGAAAAGGCTGGTTAGCAATCG
>CAIYXP010000350.1 GCA_903930145.1 uncultured Methylococcaceae bacterium | reverse complement strand
CATTGCCAAACAAATGGGCATCGGACGGTCAACGGTGTACAAGTTGCTGGGTGAATCTGGCAAGTGATTACAGCCAGAATTGGCGGTTTTCCATTGATGTTGGCTTAGCGTACGTTTCTGTACCGTTGGACTTCAAACCCCTACTATAAGCGCCATGATAATGATCCACCACCTTCAAACAGGGAGACTGGGTTTAAGCAAGGCATGAAATGACCCGAGTGATTCATCAAGGGTATGGCGAACTCTTTCAGCCAAGATCGCCGTGCTAAACTATCCGGACCTTTTGGGAAATACCGCTCTCAATTGCAGGGTTAGTTTGCTGGCGTTGATAAGGAACCGAGCATGGGCAGAGGCACGTCGCTTTTGAGATCGCATAAAATTGTGCTTAACCGGAGTGCGGTTATAATGTATTTTGGCAAAATTCAAATGGCATCGCCGAGGTCGTGAAAACGGGGGGGTGGACAGTCCGATGGTAAATCTGTAAACTGAAATTCCGTATTTTTTCCGTACACAGGTAATCGCTATGCCCACGGCAGTGCCTCCTTATGAGCGCATCGACTTGCGCACATCCGCTGAAATAAAAGATCTGATCGTGCGTGCCGCCGCCACGGCGGGATTGTCCGTCAGTGCTTTCCTTATCGGGGCAGCGCAAGAAAGAGCCAAACAAATCCTGGCCGAACGCGAAACGCTCACGCTTTCGCCACGTGATTGGGAGGCTTTTTTCCAAACCTTGGACGACCTCGACAAACCTCGACCCAGGCTCAAGGCGGCGATGGGTCGCTATCTCGATTGGCGTGACGGCCAGCGCGTCGAATGACGGACTTGGCGCTCCGAATCGAGCCGCTCAATGCGTCCCACAATCGACGCCAGTTTTCCTGCGGAGAGCCTCAATTGGATGAATATCTTCAGAGATTTGCCCGGCAGCATGTGGCATCCAATATCAGCCGGACATATGTTGCCAGTAAGGGGGTAGCCGTCATGGGGTACTACAGCCTCGCCATGTCCGCCATCAGCAAGGCACAGTTGCCCGAACGCTATCTGACCCGTTTCCCCAACTTCCCCCTGCCTGTCGCAAGATTGGCTCGTTTGGCTGTCGATGCCCAATTCCAGCGCCAAGGCTTGGGCGAACTGTTGCTTGCCGACGCGCTGTATCGCTGCCACCGGTTGGCCGGGGAAATCGGAATGGTCGGCATCATTGTCGATGCCAAACACGAAAAGGCCAAGGCGTATTATCAGCGTTTTGAGTTCGAGACTTTGCCGGACTCTCCGCTGACCTTATGGCTACCCACGACTGCCATAGCCGGGCTATGTGACGGCATGGTAAGGTGATATCGCCCCTCGCCTTAAATGCTTACCGTCCATCGAAGATATCTTTGCTGAAAGTCATGCGGAATTGCGAGCGCACCACGGATAGGCAAGGCAAGTGCACGGCTATCGTTATTGGCCCGCAGGGCAAGCTGGCACGTTTCACAGTTTGTGCGTAAACTCGTGGGTTGGAAGTCTTATAGATGCCAAAGAGTGACAAAAGCATGCAAAAAAAGCCTGACGGCACACGGCAGAAACTCATAGCCCTTGGCTCGGGGCGCCTCGTTGATGCCCTCCTTGAATTGGCAGCGCGTAACGCTGAGGTTGCTGACTTGGTCGAACGCATGGTTGCAAGCCCTAAAGAAAATGTCAGCCGTTTCAAATCCAAGCTGGCCGCTTTGAAGCGCAGACGCCGTTTTATCGGCTGGTCGGAATCGTCCGCCTATGCCCGCGAATTGATTGATCTGCTCGGTGATTTGAAAGCCGGGGTCGAAGATCCGAAGTTGGGGCGGAACTGGTCGCAGCCTTTTACCAAACCGATCAATCCATCTTTGAACAATGTGACGACTCCAACGGAAGCATCGGGGATGTCTTCCGCCACGACGCACGGGAGCTGTTTGTTCATTACGCGGCTCAATGCGACGAGAAGGCTTGGCTAACCCGGCTTGTACTGCAAGTCAGCGAACAGGACGATTACGGTGTCCGTGACACTCTTGTCAACTGTGCATCCGCATTCCTGCCAGAACCCTGCCTTCGGGATCTCGCAGACCGATTCTGGCAGCTAGGAGGGCAGCAATTCAGAACATAGCCGTAATCGGTACAAATCAATCGTTTAATGAGCGAGGAACTTGCAAAATTCATTAAAGCAAGCTGAATTAGCGGCGGCGAGTGCCAATGGAGGGGAAATAACCTGCCCAAAGTGATAAAATTGAAGTTTCTTAGAAAACAATATCTATCGGCAAAT
>CAIYXP010000349.1 GCA_903930145.1 uncultured Methylococcaceae bacterium | reverse complement strand
TTCCTCATCAATCAGGCCGATGCTTTTATCGCCATCCTGTATTATCCCCCGCGTGAATTTAGTCAAGCTGGGGGTAAGGGAAGCGGGTACGGGTAGAACGTCATCGGGCGCATGACGGTGGTAGCCTAGCACCTCGTCCACTAGCAATGCGAAGCGGCTTTCTTTGCGGCGCACGACCATCATACGCGGAAACACGCGACGTTTCTCTTCCGGCGTATAGTGGGAATCTTCTATGCCCAGCAATTCAGCCATGGAAAAACAAAGTCGCAACTGACCGTGGATGTTGACAATACCCCTTAATATTGCGGATGCGTAATGGGGAAGGCGATGGATCATCTCAGGTTGGCAGATTTCATCAATCAGGCTGATGGGGAGTGAAAGGGCCTCGTTACCCACCCTAAACACCAGAATCGAGGAATGGGCCAACCCCCGCTGTGTTTTTAATGGCTCGGCATAATGGCGACACCACTCGTCAAGATAATCCGGGGGCAAGGAGCGGGATTCGAATATCTTACGGGCCGCCGCCGCAAAATCAGGACAATTACGGCAATGGATCGTCTCAAGCAATTTGGGGCAACGGTTGGAAGTGTGGCTCCAAACACCAATCCGATTCCAACAATCGTCAATGTCAGCGCTATGTCTGTCCCTAGGTTTGTGCATCGTAGCCTCTGGCTAACTTTTCTTCGGCTCGGCGAACTCGTTGGCGGTACAAATCAGCAGCCTTTGCATCGCCTCGCCACTCTGCGGCCAAGGCTAGATGGGCAAGCGCATCAATATGCTCTGGTTCAAGGTAAACGGCCTTTTGCAGGCAGCGCTCGGCTTCTGTGGCAAGCCCTTCCGTCTCTAACAACAAACCCAGCAAATAATAGGCGTCGGCCCGCGGTGGCTGCAATTCCAGCACTTCCTCGCAGAGTTTGCGGGCTTCGTCTGTCCGTCCTTTGTCCGCCAAGTCGAAAGCCAAAGCCAGGGAGTCGGCTTTGGCAGGGGGTATCGGTGCTTGGGTTTCAAACCTTTTCGGTTTTCGGTCTGTCGATTTGTCGTAAACGCCCGCTGGCGTGGACTGATTGCGGGCTGTCGGCTGGTGGGCGGCGTTCAGTCGGGGGGAGGGGGACCGCTGCGCCCCGTGACTGGGCTTGCGGTAGGCGAAACCGAATGGGTAGCGGACGGCGGAGTAACCTTTGCTGATAGGCTGTAGTGATTCCGAATGGCCGACAAATAAAATCCCCGCCGGGTCTAGCATCCTGTCGATGACGGCCATGGCTTCATCTTGTTGCTGGGGAGCCAAATAGATCATGAGATTGCGAAAAAATACCACGTGGAAGGTGCCTTTTCCGCTGGAAAATCCAGGCGATAAAATATTGCCATGGGTAAACTCGATCGTGCGGCGAACCTTCTCGTCAAGCACATAACCTTCATCGGAAACAAGGAAGTAGCGGTCGCGAAAGCCCATGTCCTTGCTGCGAAATGAATTGAGGCGATAAACCGCCCTGCGGGCTTTTTCCAAAGCCAGTTTGCTTATGTCGTAAGCATGGATTCTGAATCGCTCCGGGGCGATTCCGATGTCAAGCAATGCCATGGCGATGGAATAAGGTTCCTCGCCTGTGGAGCATGGAAGGCTTAGTATTTTGAGTGGGCCAACGGGCTTTGAAGGTAGCCACTCTTCCTGGACATAGTGTTGCAGGGCGTTGAATGGCTTATCATCGCGAAAAAACCAGGTTTCCGGCACCACCAGGTGTTCGACCAATTCTTCCATCTCTTTGGACGAGCTGCGCAACAGTTCAAGATAAAGTGCTTCATCTTGGATGCCTGATTTTGCCATGCGTTCCTTCAAGCCTCTTGCCAAGGAGGAACCTCCAACCGTTTCAAGGTCGATGCCGATGCTCGCCTTGACAAGTTGCTGAGTTTGCTTGACTATTCGCATGGGGGATCACTCCGAGCCTTCCAATTCCAACAGTTTGAGGCAATCCCCGGTCAATAACTTGTCGGCATGGATGATTTGCAAGATTTCCCCTTCGTGAAGGGCCAGCAATCCGAGATAGGGTGCGTCGCTGTTCCAGATTTCGGAGGACCGTAGGGTTTCCGGCAGAATCTTCACTGTTCCGGTCACGCCTTCCGCCATTAGCCCCAAAATTTTCTCAATGCCATCCTTGCGCCGCACTGGGGTCAATAGAATGCGGGTGCTGACAATCGCTTGGCAGGGTTTGCCGATCATCATCGAATTGATGTCTATCACTAAGACCGGGCTGCCTCGATAATTCATCAAACCGGCTACCCATGCCGGTGTTTGTGGCATTTGTTTCAGCTTTAGCAACGGAAGCACTTCAATGAGGTCGGCGACCGGCAAGGCATAGCGGTCATTGGCGACTGAGAACACCACGGCATACAAGGGTTTGTTGGGGTCGTTAAGCATAGGCAGACATTACCCCAAAGCCTTGACCACTTTTTGTACATCCTTTGAAGCATCTGTCAGAACCATGACGGTCTGTTGTGATGTGCGGACTGATTGCGCGGTCTGGTGAATGCCTTCGTTGAATTGGGTCATCGCGTCGGTGATTTGCATAGTGCCTAAGTTTTGCGCTTTCATGCCCTCATAAATTTGATCGAATCGTGGGCTGAGAGCCTTGGTTTGTTCAATGGCCCCGCTCATTTTCCAGCTAATTTTACGCACATCTTCGACTAACAGGCCAATTTCCTTGGCAAACTTGTCCATGCCCATCACACTAATTGAAACTTGGGCCTGCATTTCTTTGACAATCTGCCCTATGTCGAACAAAGCGATTGAGGTTTGGTCGGCCAAATGCCTGATTTCCCTGGCGACCACGGTAAACCCCATGCCAAACTCACCGGCTTTCTCGGCCTCTATGGCAGCATTCAATGACAGCAGATTGGTTTGTTCGGCAATTTTTCCGATCAATTTTACCACAGAGTTAATATTGGCAGCCTTTTCATCCAATACCCCCAGTTTGGAGGAAATCTCATTGGAAAGCCGAGCCATGTGCCGCATGGTGTCATCCAGTTGCTCCAAACCCTCTTGGCTATCGGAGGCATTGTGACTGGTTGCCAGTGCAACCCGGGCGATTTCGTCCATATTGTTGCCTAGATGCTTTGCTGTGGCAGAAATTTCTTTTGCCGAGGCGACAATTTGATTACTGGAGGCGGCTTGTTCCTCAATAGTCGCTTCCAGTTGATTAATTAGGGCAGCCAATTCATTGGCGCTGGTAAAGGTATGAACCCCCACCTGTTGTAGTAAATTTAACGAGGTGGAGAATCGCCGGTATACCTGCAAGTTTGCCAACAATTGAAACAAGACCGCCAAACTAATGACGAATAGCGTGCCTTCTTTGGCGTTTGCCAGTAATTGGGTGTTGCCATCGCTGGCGTTGCGGCTGCCTTGGACATTGAATTGGATCAATGCATCCAATGCATTGATGACGCCTAGCTTGGCTCCTCTGGTGCGATTTCTCCACAGCGTCATGGCCTCGTCTTTTTTGCCTTCCCGGGCAAGTGCCAAGATTTCCTTGGAAACGCTCATATACTCGTCGAGTATTCCCTTGCTCTTATAGAATAATGCCTTCTCAGCTTGGGTGCTTATCAATTTGGAGAAATTAATTTCGCTGTCCCGATAGGTCTGCAACCTAAGCTTCAATTGCTCTTCGGTGTAGACAATCTCGTCAGCGTCATTGGCATTGATGCGCAACAAGAGTGCAACCCGGTAATTATGGAATGAGCCTTTCATTTCCGTTGCGGCCAAGGTGGCAGGCATCCATTTGGTTTGCAGTTCTTGGGACTGTTTGTTGATGGTTTCCAGTTCGGAAATTGAATACCACCCCAAAATCAGCATAATCAAAACAAAGGAGATAAAGGACAGGATCAGCCAAGTAGAAAATTTTATCGATGTCTGTGTGTTCATTGATTATGTCCCGTCACTGTGAGAGCGTTCACACGAGCGACATTCGGCGTTGGTCGGGGAAAATACGGGTAGCGGTTTATAAACCCCTTATGAAAAAATCTGTCGCGGTAAACACTCATAAGGTAACTCGAAAAACCCCGCACTTCGACAAGCTCAGTGCGAACGGGATAATTTTAATCAACGGGTTACGTTTAATTAAAGGGTTCCGTTCGCGTTGAGCCTGTCGAAACGTGAACGGAACGGGTTTTTCAAGCCATCCCATACAGGGACTTATCCCAGTGCTTTGACGACCCTTTGAACATCTTGCGAAGCCTCCGTCAACAGCGTCACCGTTTTGCGTGAATTGCGGATGGATTCGGCGGTTTGATGGATTCCTTCGCTGAATTGGGACATCGATTCAGTGATTTGCTCAGTGCCAATATTTTGGGCTTGCATGCCCTCGAAAATGCGCTCGAAGCGTGGGCTAAGGGTTTTGGTTTGCTCAATGACTTCAGTCAATTGATGGCTAATTTTGCTAACTTCGTTCACATTGTGGCGGATTTCCTCGGCAAATTTATCCATTCCCATCACGCTGACGGCGACTTGCGATTGCATTTCCTTGAGAATTTGCTCAATGTCAAAGGTGGCTATCGAAGTTTGATCCGACAGGCGGCGGATTTCTGTGGACACCACGGAAAACCCCAATCCGTATTCGCCGGCCTTTTCTGCTTCAATGGCAGCGTTTAGCGATAGTAGGTTGGTTTGGTCCGCGATTTTGATGATCAAGTTCACCACGGAATTAATGTTCCCGGCTTTTTCGTTGAGGATAGCCAGCTTGGACGAAATGGCGTTGGAGGCTTCGACCATTTGGCGCATCGTTTCATCCAATTGGGCCAATCCCTGTTGGCT
>CAIYXP010000348.1 GCA_903930145.1 uncultured Methylococcaceae bacterium | reverse complement strand
CAGCGGCCGTGGTTAATTTTAGACGACTGTTCATGATTGTTATACCCTTTGCATTATCAAAAAATGAAGGTTAGGGGAATTTTCTTATCAACCTTTGGTGCTAGTTGATATTGCAGTGGTCATGGGGTCAATGTTGTTGTATTAAGCAACAACCAAGTACAATACACTGATTTTATTAATATATCATTACGTTCAGGATGCCTTCATCATGGCGCAGTTTGATTTTTTGAAGATACAGACCAACATTCTTCCCTTCTCGACGCATTCCTTCAACTGAGTTGCTGGACGAGATTGCCCGTGTGCGCTATTAACGACCCCATACACCAAGGCCATCCCAACCCCGCGTAACAATCTTGTTAGTCAAGCTATCTAATGAATGGCTGAATAAAACTCTATCACAGATTTGAGAAAGCGTTCAAGTTTCGTAATCCACTCAGTGGTGCTTTAGACCGAAGCAGGATAAAAGTCTTGCCTTGCAAGGTTTCATATTCAGGCCGCACCCCCTAAGCTCATTAAAACACCTCCAGAGTTAATCTTTATAATAAGAACTCCCTATTTTTATTCCACTTATGATTTAATTACGATAATAAACCCGGTATTGACTTACCTATTGCCTGATTATCACCTTTGAGCCAATCGATAAAATTAAGCTTAGCTTACTGTTTTGCGCCCCTTTTGTTCTTCACATTCCCATTGCATGCGGAAGGCTTTGGTGCGCTTGCCATCGTTTCCACTGAATATTTTTATCGTGGTTATTCCAAAAGCGCCAACCATCCTGCGGTTCGCGCCAATGTGGATTATGGACACCCGTCCGGTTTCTTTGTGGGTTCTTGGATTTCATGGGTGGATTTTGAGGACACCGATTATTCAGATCGGTCGAACGTCGAATTTTATCCCTATCTAGGATTCAACTATAAGCTTTCCGAGCAGTGGCGTATCGAGGCTTCGGTGGCGCGTTATCTGTATGATGGCCGGGTTTTTGGAAAATTTTCCGACTATAACGAGTACAGCGCAGTTTTGCATTATAGTGACCTAGCCAGCCTCCGCTTCGATTTTGCCAATGATGCTTACAATCGTGGCGCAGGTGCGAGCAATGTTGAACTCACTGGGCGCTACCCCATTTTCGCCAACCTGTCGGTTTCTGGAGGCTTGGGTTACAACAATGCTACGCCCGTGCTTGAGTATGATACCTTGTATTGGAATTTGGGGGTGACTTGGTACTTCAAGTATGTCGCATTGGATTTGCGGTATGCCGATGCCGCCGATTTGGTGGAATATTATGATGTTGGCGTGATAGCGTTGCCAGAACTCAAGCAAAACTTCATTTTTTCACTCATGGTAGGTTTTTAGCATCAACAATTCAAATTGTTCATCCGGGCATGAACTAATTGGCTTGGTTTGGGAATTAACGGTTAAAGACACCCACGCAGGGAGTCATTCACTTTGAATACTGGACTTAAGCCTAAGGATCAAAACACATGTTCAATCGATCAAAAAATTTGGGAACACGACAAATGCCCAAGCCTGCAACCAGCGAAATTAGCGATAATGTTTTGATCCAGCGAATATGCGAGTCTGACACCGAAGCATTCGAAGCTTTGTATAAGCGCTATTACCCAAAGCTTTTTCAGTTTATATTCCGGGTCACGCGGCATCTTGATCAAATTGAAGAAATTATCAACGATGTCATGTATGTGGTGTGGAGAAGAGCCTCTTCGTTCCAGCCTGAAACTAAAGCTTCGACATGGATATTTGGCATTGCCTATAAAAAATCGTTGAAGTCATTGTCCGAGCGGCAACCCGGCGAACATTTGGAACTGGATGATGCTGCCGACCTTATACCAGGGGTTGAGGATAGCGGCCTGCAAAATTTGGAACTTGAGGATTGGATTTCTGTGGCGTTTAGCAAACTCTCGACGGATCAAAGGGCGGTGCTGGAACTGACTTACCATCAAGGCTTGCATTACCATGAAATCGCCAAAATCATGGATTGCCCTGAAAATACCGTTAAAACCCGGATGTTTAGCGCTAGAAAAAAAATCAAGGCGTTGTTTCCTGAGTTTTTACCCGAATCCAATACCGGTTATAGAGGTAATACACTATGAACACTCAATCTTCATCGGCTTATTTAGATCATGACGAAATTTGGTTGTTAATTCCATGGTATGCAAATGGGAGCTTGTCAGGTTCGGAACACGACCGTGTAAAGGCCCATGTGCAGGTTTGCTTGATGTGTCGGCGGGAATTCTCCTATCAACTCATGCTTGCCAAGCAGTTGGAACATACCCCTCGCATGGAAATATCCAGCAAACCCTCGTTTGAAAGGCTGATGTCCCGCATTAACGAGGAAGATAGTCCGCAGACAGAGCCAATGATAAAACCAAGGACAAAACGAAGAGAGCAAAGACAAGGCAACCCCCAAGGATTAGCCCGTTTGAAGGGGTTGCTGATTTATTTTACTCCTCCGAAACATTTGGCAGCCGCCTTTGCCACAGCATTGTTGGCTATCGCTATTGTGCTGCAATTTGGTGGAATACCCACCTATGGCATCAAGGACTATCATACCGTTGCCAATCCGCATGAGCTGGATCGTTTTAGCACGCAGGATCTTCGCGTGGTTTTTGCCGATCAAGTTACAGATCAGGAAATCAGTGCTTTGATTGGTTCAATTCAAGGCAGAAAACTGGACGGCCCAAATCGGGTGGGTGCGATTACCATTAGAATCCCCGACAGCATGACGGCAGATCAAGCGCTTAGCCAATTGCGCGACAGCAAATTAGTCATTTTTGCGGAACCAGCCTTGCCGCAATCTGGAAAACCTAACGGGGGAGGCGGCTAGTGACATTGATTCCAAAGCTAATGATTTTGAGCTTGCTGGCTTTGTTGCAGAGCGCTTGCGCATCTTTTGACGCTCCGAATTCCGACGCTTTGGCGCAATCTTCAACAAGCAGCCAAGCATCGGCATCATCCAAACAAATACTGATCACGTTTGAGGATGAGCGCAATCAGAGAGTCCCGCTTGCCGACTCGCTCGGTGGCTATCGGCAGCGGGGTGACTATGGCAATTCGACTTGGAGTATGCGTGTTGCAGATGCCTTGGCAGAGGACTATGGGCTGCGCCAAGTCACGCAATGGCCAATCAATTCCTTAGGCATCCATTGTGTGGTTTATGAAATTCCAGCCAATCAATCCATCGAACAAGTGTTGAAGCGTTTGGAAAAGGATAAGCGGGTTGAAGCCGCACAAGCGATGAAGACATTTCAGGTGATGGGGGAAGCCTACAGCGACCCTTACTTCAAGCTGCAAACCGGTATCCGCGACATGCATGTGGAACCGGCCCATCATATTGCCACCGGACGGAATGTCAAAGTCGCAGTGATTGACACCGGGGTGGATGGCAAGCATCCCGACTTGTCGGGGCAAATCGCCTACTCACAGAATTTCGTTGCAGAGCCGAATGATAGCCTTGACGATATACATGGAACCGCCGTTGCCGGTGTCATCGCGGCGACCGCCAACAATCAGATGGGCATCGTCGGCATGGCACCGAACGCAAAAATCATCGCCCTTAAAGCGTGTTGGCAAACCGACCCGAAAAAAGCTGAGGCGGTTTGTAATAGCTTGACCTTAGCCTTGGCCTTGAACACCGCTATTAACCTTAAAACCGACATCATCAATTTGAGTTTGATCGGATCGCAGGATCCGCTGGTCGAGCGTTTGGTGAACAAGGCAGTTAAAGATGGCCTTATCGTCGTGGCCTCGGCCCCATCGGCTGACTTGGGTAAAAATGATTTTCCCGCTTCCGTCAAAGGTGTCATTGCGGTGCGGACAGCTCAGGCGGAAGTCAATTCCATATCCGTTACAAGAGGAAGCATCCCCGCCCCCGGCATGGAGATTTTGACCACACTGCCGCATGGCACTTATAACTTCATGTCGGGCAGTTCATTTGCCGCAGCGCACATTTCCGGTTTGATCGCTCTATTATTGGAATTGAAACCTCATATTGATTCAGAGCAAATCTTGTCGGTTTTGCAGACCTCCATTGCCCAGTCTACCGAGATGGCATCCGTCAACACCGTCGATGCTTGCGCATTAATGGCCAATGTTAAGGGTGTGCCTCATTGTGACAAGCTTGCAATCAACCCCAAACCAGCGACATTGGCTTCGCCTTCCCCGTTATAGTTAAAAGTGTTAGGATTTAGTTGCTTAACAAAATTACCCAATAACCCATAGTTATTGGGTTTTTCTGTCAATACTCATCATGGCTCAAATAATTTTTGGAGGAGTGATGGATTGTGCCTGTCTCATCAGCAGATATAGTTTTAAAACAATTAACCCATCCACTTTACAGGAGATTGATTTATGACGATTAGATGCTTGCAAAAAACCGCACTTTTCCCGCAGGTGGCGATCCTGAGTGTATGCGCCACGCTGTTGCCAATCCAAGCCATGGCTGGCTATGTTCAAGAAAACCTAGTTTCGGATATATCGGGCTTAGCCAAGAACTTTGACACCCATTTAACCAATCCTTGGGGAATATCGTTCAGCGCCACCGGCCCGTTTTGGGTTTCGAACAACCGTGACGGAACCAGCACTCTTTACAATACGAGCGGAACGCCTCAAGCTTTGGTGGTCACCGTGCCGACGAAATCCGGTTCTGGCACTGGAAGCCCAACAGGCCAGGTTTTTAATTCGAATAACGGTACAGGGGCATTTTCAGGAGACAGGTTTATTTTTGCGACTGAAGACGGCACGATTTCCGGCTGGAGCAGCGGGACTAATGCTGTAAAGAGAGCAGAAGGCTCTGCTGACTCGGTTTATAAAGGCTTGGCCATCGATAATACGAGCAATAGGCTCTACGCAGCCAATTTTGGCAACACTGGAAAGATTGACGCATTTAATACGAACTATACGTCCACCCTTGCTGGTCAATTTGTCGATCCAAATCTTCCGGCTAATTATGCACCCTTTAATATTCAAAATATCGGAGGGGTGTTATATGTCGCCTATGCGTTTAAGGGCAATACGTCTGACACGGACGAAACAACAGGGGATGGGCTTGGAATTGTTAATAAGTACGATACTAATGGGAATCTCATCAACCGGCTTATCACGGGCGGTCAACTCAATGCACCTTGGGGTTTTGCGCTCGCTCCTTCGGATTTTGGCGAATACAGCAATAACTTGCTGGTCGGCAATTTTGGCGATGGCAAGATCAACGCTTACGATCCTATTAGTGGTGCTTATCGGGGGACTTTGGCTGACCCTTTTGGAAATCCGATACAGATTGATGGCCTTTGGGGGCTTGCATTTGGCAATGGAGGCAACGGTGGTGCGAAGAACAAGCTTTATTTCGCAGCAGGCATCAATAATGAGGTGAACGGACTCTTCGGTAGCCTTGCAGTAGTGCCCGAACCGGATAGTTTGTCACTCATTGGAATTGGTTTGCTAGGGTTGGCTGTCTCTAGGCGGCTAAACAAGTTGCACAATTAAACCACTCTAGGCCAGATGGAGAAAACAGCAAGGCAAAACATACTTATTTGCCTTGCCGTACCCCTATAGGGAACCTCGTATAACCCCGCACTACGACATGCTCAGTGCGAACGGTATTAATTTAATCATGTGGTCACGTTCGTGGTGAGCCTGTCGAACCATGAACGTAAGCAGTTTTTCGAGGTTCCCTCTCGCCTACCTTTTCATTGAATCAAAAAACTCACCATTGGTTTTGGTGTCTTTAAGCTTGCCAATTAGAAATTCGCTGGCGGCCATTTCGTCCATGGGTTGGAGGATTTTGCGTAAGATCCAGCATTTTTGCAGTTCGTCTTGGGGAACTAGATACTCTTCACGGCGAGTGCCGGAGCGATTGATGTTGATGGCAGGGTAGATGCGTTTTTCGGCGATTTTGCGCTCCAAATGCAGTTCCATGTTGCCGGTTCCCTTGAATTCCTCGTAAATGACTTCATCCATGCGCGAGCCGGTGTCCACCAGCGCGGTGGCAATGATGGTCAGGCTGCCACCTTCCTCGATGTTGCGAGCCGCGCCAAAAAACCGTTTTGGCCGCTCCAAGGCATTGGCGTCGACACCACCCGTCAACACCTTGCCGGATGAGGGTACGACAGTATTGTAAGCACGCGCCAAGCGAGTGATGGAATCCAGCAAAATAATCACGTCGCGCTTATGTTCGACCAAGCGCTTGGCCTTCTCAATGACCATTTCGGCCACCTGGACATGGCGGGCGGGCGGTTCGTCAAAGGTAGAGGACACCACCTCGCCCTTTACGCTGCGCTGCATTTCAGTCACTTCCTCCGGGCGCTCGTCGATCAGCAACACAATCAAATAGCATTCCGGGTTTTGCTCGGCAATGGAGTGGGCAAGGTTCTGCAAAATCATCGTCTTACCCGCTTTCGGCGGCGAAACAATCAATCCGCGCTGGCCTTTGCCGATGGGTGCAACCAAATCAATAATGCGGGCTGTGAGGTCTTCACTGGTTCCGTTGCCCAGTTCCAGCACGAAGCGCGACTTGGGGAACAGCGGGGTGAGGTTGGAGAACAGAATCTTGTGCTTGGCGTTTTCGGGGGGTTCAAAGTTGATCTGCTCAACCTTGAGCATGGCGAAATAGCGTTCGCTCTCCTTGGGAGGTCTGATTTTGCCGGATATAGTGTCGCCAGTCCTGAGGGAAAAGCGCCTGATTTGGCTGGGTGACACATAGATGTCATCTGGCCCTGCCAAATACGAGCTGTCGGTGGAGCGGAGAAAGCCGAAGCCGTCAGTCAGGATTTCCAGCACCCCGTCGCCGAAAATGTCTTCGCCACTTTTAGCTTGTTTTTTCAGGATGGCAAAAATGAGGTCCTGTTTTTTGGAGCGGGCGAAGCCCTCAATGTCGAGTGATTCGGCTATGTCGATAAGCTCGGCAACGGGCTTACGTTTAAGGTCGGTCAGGTTCATAGGTTAAGAGTCAAGAAAAGCGGATTGAAAGGCTTGCGTCGCTTGATTTAGGGATGGACCCTAGGGGATGCCGGGGGGTCTAAGAGCCTCAGGGAGACAACCGATAGCGGTCACAGGCTTGAGAGATTAATTCTTTTGTTGTTATAGCATAGCACGTTGATGGGTGGCCCGTCCAGAAAGAATCCAAACGGGCCGAAGCTCAATCAGATACTGGTGGATAACCAAGCCGTAAGTTGGGACTTGGAGAGTGCGCCGACTTTGGTGGCTTGCGCCTGACCATTCACGAACAGCATCAAAGTGGGGATGCCACGAACACCATAGCGTTGGGGGGTTGCTGAATTGTCGTCAATGTTTAATTTGGCGACGGTGAGCCTGCCCTGATATTCTTTGGCGATGTCCTCAAGGATAGGGCCTATCATTTTGCAGGGGCCGCACCATTCGGCCCAATAATCGACCAACACCGGGCCGTCCGCATTGAGCACTTTTTCATCAAAGTCATCGTCGCTTAGTTTCAGGATATTGTCACTCACAGGTATCTCCAGAGTTGATTAGGGGGGAGCTTGACTGTCAAAGTCAACACTCGGTTCCACAGGCGGATAGTCATCCGAATGGTTCATTTTCAGCCCAAACCGCTCAAGATTCAAGCCCCAAAAGCAATGCTGACTTCCTGACGGTTATATTGAAAGTCAGAATGAGGCTGACGGAGCGGGTCACAGGGCTTCCAAATCAATTCCCGGTGTCTCCACAACCACATGGCCTAAGTCATCCCACTTTACCGTGCCTATGTTCTTCCAAGCTTGCCGCACATTATAGTCGCGAAGATTGGGTTCCCAATCCATGGGAACACGGACTTCTTTCATCTTCAAAAGAAAAACAGTGTTGCCCACATCAAGGCCCACTTTGTTGCCCCAAAAAGCGGTCACTTGCATTAACGCCTTGTTCAGCCGTTGGCGTTTGATGTGCGGTGTCACCGCGATATTGGCCCACCAACATTGAACACGCCCCCAATTGGGTGCAACGATGCGGCCTTCCTCGTTGACGAATGGCAGAAACTGCTCCTTGCCGTCTTTGTCTAGGTAAGCAATTGCAAGAAGGTGGTTGTAGCCGACAAAGTGGTCGTGCATGTACAAGGCATGGGGTGTAATGCCTAAGAAAGTATGCGACAAAAACAAAATGGAGTTGCTGACACCTTCCAGCACTTGCCCCAATTCGGTGTTGGCGTGGCCTTTGTTGAGCCTGAAAAACACCCCAAACTGCAAGGTGCTGTTGAGTTGCAAGAGGATGATGAGCACTAAAAACTTGGCAATCCGCGTGGCTTGACGGCGCTGCGTCCCGGCATAGTGGTCAAACAACTGGGCAAATAAATCATGGTCGGGTGATTGTGGCGGTGCGGCACAACTAACATCACACACTTGACGAGTTCGGTTGTCGGCGATGCTGCGATAAGTGGCCTTGGCGATCTGATTAATGCCGGGCAGACGGATTATCCAAGCAATAGGGGCGGGATATACCATTGCCGTCAGTATGCGGGTATAAGTATCAACCCCGGCATATAATGTCCCTTGCTTGTCCACTGCATATAAATCCGTCAATAGTTCCACTTCGGGGATGGCATCCAAGGCCCGGCAATCTTTGGCATGAGTTTGTAAGTCTCTGAATGAGATTGCACCGAATAGATCAAAATGGGAAAGAATAATCACCGTGCGGTTACACAAAGGACAAAGCCCGTCATAATACACCGTCAGCGTCGTCGCCTTAAGGCGCAGACACTTCCACCAAGAAAACGGCACCAGCAGCGCGTAAGGGGCCAACATACCAAAGCCGAACTGGTAAATGTTGAGCGAAAGGATGATACCGATATGAAAGCTGACACCGATCAGTAACAAGGGTATCCTTGCCCAGCGGAACCACATCAACGGCAGAAACAGGAATTGAAAGCTGATTAGCGAATAACCAATGATACGTTCCAACCATTCGTTATTGAGCAGCCAACCCATATTCAAGGGCGACATGTAATAGGGATGGGTGGGCGGTAGCCAGGAACCCATGCCATTGCGCCAAAATTCGGCTGACAACTTGTGAATGCCAGCATCCAAATACAACAATCCCAGCACGATAGCCACTGGCAACAGATAACACAGCACCGACACGGAAGTGTTAGGCTGATAATGCTTGGTTAAAAATGAATACTTCAGCTTGTAACGCAGATTATCCAAAGACAAACCGCGTTGAGCAGGCAGGAACATCATCAGGAAGCTGATGCCGGTCATCATTTGGTCAAAACCGCCGTCAAAGTCCAGCCACATCGGCGTGAAACCGACGAATACCAGCCATAACAGATAATTCCCCACTGCTGCGACGCGGTAATGTAGGCCAATCGCCATGCAAGCCGCCAAAATTGCCCATAAGAACAGGAATAAATCCACCACGGGCGAGGCTTGGTCCACAAAGGGGACGCGGTCAAAAATCAAATGGCGGAAAAATAGCAGGTAAAACACCTCCTGCAAAATCACCAAACCAACCAAGATGCGGAAAACGCCCAAGCCTGTGGCTGGAACTTGTTTTTCCAAGCCTTTTTGGACGAGTTCGCGGAGCAATCGAATCATAGCGTGTGCCTAGGGCGAAATATGAAGGGTAAGCACCCTTCCGATGTCATGAATGGATGCCTTACTAGCATTAGATAACTAAAGTTATCACATCTGCGCCTGAATAAGAACCTTATGGGAATGTTG
>CAIYXP010000347.1 GCA_903930145.1 uncultured Methylococcaceae bacterium | reverse complement strand
TGGAGACTTCAATGGCGACGGAAAGATGGATTACATGTGGATTCCAAATGGTCAGCAATTTTGGAATGTGGCGTATTCGACTGGAAATGGTTTTAGTATAGTCGATCATGCGATTCCCGTTTCGGTCAATGGTTATCTTTCACACCACAGTGCTGCGCAGTATATGCGATTTGCTGACTTTAATGGTGATGGCAAAATGGATTACATGTGGATTCCCAATGGTCAGCAGTTTTGGTTGACGGCCTATTCCAAGCCTAATGCTATGCAAATTATTTCAATTGCACCGGGTTTAAGCTATGATACAAAAATTATTTACAAGCCTATTACCAATAATACCATATATAGCAATAATAGCGGCGCTATCTTTCCATATATAGATATTCAACTTCCGATATATGCTGTCGCTAGTGTATATAGTTTTGATGGCCTAGGCGGCACCTACATCACCAATTACACCTACGCCGGGGCCAAAGTCCATCTGACCGGCGGCGGTTTCCTAGGCTTCCGCCAAGTCACAGCGACCGATGCGCAAACCGGCATCGCCACGACGACGACGTTTAACCAAACCTACCCCTACCAAGGCTTGCCGCTGTCGGTTGAAAAACGGACAAGCAGCAACGTCTTGCTGAACAGCGCCCAAAACACCTGGCAGAACACTTTGCTTGCGAGCGGCGGGGCCTATCACCGCAGCGATTTGGTGGGGACGGTCGAGCAAAGCTGGGATTTGAACGGTGCGGCGCTGCCGAGGACGCAGACCAGCACAACCTATGACGGCTACGGCAACGCGACGAAAGTGGTCGTGGCCACCGACGACGGCTACACCAGCGCCGGGCCGGTTTCGCCCTACGGCAACGTCAAGACCACGACGAACACCTATAGCAACGACACGACCAACTGGTTCCTAGGCCGCCTGACCCGCGCCAGCGTCACCAGCACTTTGCCGACCGGAGCCACGGCAACCCGCACCTCGGCCTTTGCCTACGAGGCAGGATCGGGCTTGTTGACGCAGGAAATCATTGAGCCGGACTTCGCCAGCTTGAAACTGACGACCAGTTATACTCTGGACACCTTCGGCAATCGCGTGGCGGTGACGGTCAGCGGGGCCGACATTGCCACCCGTACCAGCAGCACGACCTACGATGTACTAGGCCGCTTCGCCCTCAGCAGCATCAATGCTTTGGGCCACAAAGAAACCCGGACGTTTGAACCCGGCTTTGGCAATCCGGTTTCCTTGACCGGTCCCAATGGCCTGACGACGTACTGGGCTTATGACGGCTTCGGGCGCAAGCTGCAAGAAAACCGCGCCGACGGCACGCAAAGCAGCTTTTCCTATAACTTCTGCGCATCCAACTGCCCCGCCAACGGCATCTATTACACCACCAGCACTTCTAGCGGCGCACCCGCCAGCACAGTTTACTACGACAGCCTGAACCGGGAACTGCGCAAATCCACCGTCGGCTTTGACGGGCGAGTTGCCAGCGTGGACAAGCTGTATAACAACTTGGGCCAAGTCACTGCGACTTCACGCCCCTACTTCTCCGGTGAAGCGGTCAGTTGGACACAATTCCAATACGACTTGCTAGGCCGTACCGTCAAAGTCATCGAAGCCGATGGCGGCGTGACGCAATCCAGCTTCAATGGTCTGACCGTCAGTGTCACCAATCCACTAGGCCGCACCACCACGCAAGTCAAAAACGGCTTAGGCCAAGTGGTCAAGACCGTGGATGCGCTGAACAATGCCATGCTGTTCAACTTCGACCCGTTCGGCAATCCGCTTAAAACCATCGACCCCAAGGGCAATGCCGTATCGCTGCGCTATGACCTGCGTGGCCGCAAAATCGGCATGAGCGACCCGGACATGGGGGCTTGGTCGTATGGCTACGATGTGCTGGGCGAAATGCGCTGGCAAAAGAATGCCAAAGGCCAGATCACATACATCAACTACGACCCGCTAGGCCGCGTTGTCAAACGGCAAGAAGCGGATTTGACCAGCGTTTGGATCTGGGACACCGTTGCTAAAGGCATCGGCAAACTGGCTGCGGAATCCACCAGCAACGGGTTCGCCCGGTCTTATGCTTACGACAACTTCGGGCGGCTGGCACAAACCACGACCAGTATCAGCGGCGCGGGTTCCTATTATCAAGCCACTCAGTATGACAACCTCGGACGAGTGTCACGCTTCATCCAACCGACGGGATTGTCCACGTTCAATGTTTACAACGCCTATGGCTATCTGGCGGAAGTCCGCGACGGGACGACGCAAAACCCCTACTGGCAAGCGCAAACCGTGGATGCCTCGGGGCGCATCATCGTGGAACGCTTGGGCAATAATTTGTACACCCAGCACAGTTTTGACGGCATGGGCAGGCCCACCTACATCGGCACTGGCAAGTTTGGCGTGACCCCGGACATTCAAAACTTGCATTTGAACCACGATCAAAACGGCAATCTGATCTCGCGTGACGACTACGCAACGCAGCGCGGGGACAGCTTTGTCTACGATGAACTGGACCGCCTGACCGTTGATCTTGGCCCTAACGGCAAGATATTGAATTACCAATATGACCAATTAGGCAATATCAGCTTCAAGACCGATGTTGGCAGTTACTTCTATGGGGCGAAACCCCATGCCGTAAACCGAATTAGCGGCAACATCAACGCCACGCTGCAATACGATGCCAACGGCAACCAGACCATGGGGCTGAACAACCGTACAGTGGCCTACACCTCGTTTGACATGGCATCGAAGATAGTGCTAGGCATCACTACGGTGACGTTTGACTACGATGCCAACCATGCGCGTTTCCGCCAGACCGGCCCGAATGGGATGACCGTCTATTTGAATCCACGCATGGATTTGGGCGGGCATTTCGAGCAAACTGTCGGCGGCGAATCCCGTCATACGGTTTACGCGGCAGGCAAGGCGATAGCCGAGGTCGTCACCAATGGCGGTTACAAGCAAACCCGGTATTTCCACACCGACCATTTAGGCAGCATCGACGCGGTGACGGATGACAATGCTGTTGTGCTGGCCCGTTATGCATTCGACCCGTTTGGGGCACGAACCCCGCTGTACGGCAATTTTGGCGCAACCCGGCACGGCTTCACTGGTCACGAGGAACTGCCGGAAGTCGGCCTGATCCATATGAACGGGCGGGTGTATGATCCGACCTTGGGGAGGTTCTTGAGTGCGGACCCGAGCATTCAAGCCCCGGAAAATCTCCAAGATTATAACCGTTATAGCTACGTCCTGAATAATCCACTGGTCTTCACCGACCCAAGCGGCTATTCATGGTTTAGTAAATTCATGAAGAGCACTGTTGGAAGGATTATAACTATTGCTGCGGTGATTACTATTAGTGTGGTGACGTATGGGGCAGCGACTCCTTATTTTACTTCCCTGACTGGTAGCGCATTTGCAGGAGGCATATTGGGTGGTGCGGTAAGCGGCTTAGCAAGTGGATTTGTAGGTGGCTTTATGGGAAGTGGCGGTAATCTGGATGTCGCATTTAAAGGTGCGCTATACGGCGGTATAGCGGGCGGTATAGCCGGTGGGATAACCGTTGGCGCGAGTGGCATACTCTCTCAGGCCAATGCTACGGTCAGAGCCTTTAGGGATGCACTTTCCGCTGGACTTGGTGGCGGTTTAGGTGCCAGGATTAGTGGTGGCGATTTTGGAAGAGGCTTCGAGTATGCGTTTTTAGCTTCTATGGGCAGAACGGCTCTGGATGCTTACGTCGAAAATTATGCAAAGCAAAATGGGCTTGGAAAATATCGAGATTACAAATCCACAGGAGAACCCGCTAAATATGATGCCGTTTACAAAGACCCAAATATTGCCATTTCCGCTGAACCTATGGCATCGAATATTGGTGTGGGAGTAACAACGGGCGGTAATGTTGGCGACACTTTACCTCAAAAGTTGCTTTCCGTTGGTGAGGACAGCAAACTGTTTAATTGGCTAGCGAAAAATGTGGCTGTTATGAACGATATGTCAAAAGTTCATGACATTTCAATGCAGCAAGTAGAAAATGCTTTGGGAGCTAATTTAGCATCTAATCTAATATCAAAGCTAAGTATCCCTGTTTATACTTATGCCCAGTTTCAAGCAAATGGTTTGGCTAATACGCAGTATCGATTGAGGCTGTTAAGGGATGAAAGATAACCTGCAAGCATGGTAGACAGCCCGGATGCAGCCACCCTGCGGCGCAATCCGGGATGACGCAGCCGGGTAGGGTGGGCAGACGGCTCTATCGTCTGCCCACGCGAACCATGCCACGGGATTTGGCGGAACGGTGGGCAACAAAAAGACGTTGCCCACCCTACGTTTCCTCAACCTCACCCTTACGACACCCTGCACTATATTGCCATGTCCCACTATCGACGTGATTACACCCCCGGTGCGACTTATTTCTTTACCGTGGTGACATACCGCCGCCGCCGTTTCCTGTGTGATGGCGATCTCCGCGCTGCACTGCGCGATGCCATTCAACTGACCCGCGTAAATTATCCCTTTGTGATTGAGGCTTGGGTTTTACTACCCGACCATTTGCATTGCATTTGGAAGCTTCCAGACGGCGATGCCGACCATTCCACCCGCTGGAAACTGATTAAACGCCGTGTGACTAATACCTGTCCGCGCCTACATAAACCAGAATGGATGACCGCCTCTAAAACCAAACACCGGGAATCGACGGTATGGCAAAGGCGTCATATTGAACATCGCATCCGTGATGACCGCGATTTTTCCAACCACTGCGACTATATCCCATAATCCGGTGAAACATGGCTTGGTAAACCGCCCGGTCGATTGGCCTTATTCAAGCTTCCATCGCTTCGTTAAACTCGGCATCTATCCGCAACACTGGACGATTGCCAATCCTGGAACCTTAAATTTCGCCGATCTTGAAATGGAATAAAACCGTAGAGTGGGCAGACGGCTCTATCGTCTGCCCACGTGAACCATGCCACGGGATTTAGCGGAAAGGTGGGCAACAAAAAAACGTTGCCCACCCTACTTTTCTAATGTTTGCTGACGGAATTCAATTTTTAAATTGGGAAAACTTATCCTTTTAGCATTCGCATCAACGACCAATGGCGAATTTGCTTTGAGTGGCCTAAAGGATCGCTTGGACCGATAAACGTTGAAGTTGTAGATTACCATTGAGGTGCATTATGGTGCGTAGTGCCATCCATCCTGGCGAGCATCTCGCCGAACAACTCGAAGAACTGGGAATGACAGCCAACGAACTGGCTGATCAAATCCAAGTCCCGGTTAATCAAATGGCAGAAATCCTTGCTGGACAATGCTCAATTACCGGTGACATTGCTTTACGTCTGGGGCATTTCTTTGGAACCAGTGCCAACTTCTGGATGAACCTGCAAACGCTATATGAGTTGCGCACGGCGGAAATACAAGCAGGAAATACGATATCAGAATAAACAGGAGCCAATAATGTATGTACATAAAGAAACCCTCACCATCAATGACCCCAAAACCTTGATTCTGTCCCAGGCATTGCCTCTGGCTAAGGGGCAACGGGTAGAAGTGGTGGTTACGGCTTACGAAGAGGATAACGGTTTGGAAACTTTGCGAAGCCTTATTGATGAATGTGGGATCACCGAATCCGATGTCGCGGATGCTATCGCATGGGCGCGGTCACAATCCTAATGCGGGTTTCAACACTAATACAGCCAGGTAGGGTACGCTGTGCTTACCATTGACTCCTAGATAGGTACGCACAGCGTACCCTACATGCTACATGCGAAGAGCCGAAGCGCGACAGGGTTTGTAAAATGGGAAATGCCAAGCTTGCTTCGCCCATCAAAGCAAGCTTTGACGTTCCAATTCTTGGCCTTTGCGTAACATCAGTTACCGATGTTTAAACAATGTTGACACAAACTAAGGCTGTGCGTAGACTGGCAATCGTGCATAGCCCGGAGATCAACA
Source organism: uncultured Methylococcaceae bacterium (assembly GCA_903930145.1). Lineage (GTDB taxonomy): Bacteria > Pseudomonadota > Gammaproteobacteria > Methylococcales > Methylococcaceae > Methylumidiphilus. Next base: position 15,624 of record CAIYXP010000347.1, on the reverse strand, counting down.
TGCCTACTGTCGTCAAAAAATGGGGCAATAGTGCCGCCATCCGCATCCCTACCCCAATATTGGAAGCCGCCAACCTCTCCCTAGAGCAAGCGGTCGAACTTCATGTGGAAGGCGGGCGCATCATCATCGAAGCGATGACAAGCGGATACGATCTTGATGCGATGATTGCCAACATCACACCCGAAAACCGGCATCAGGAAACCGACTTTGGAGCGCCTGTCGGTCAGGAAGTGTGGTGATGGTCAAGCCTTATATCCCTAATTTAGGTGATATTGTATGGATTCATTTCACCCCGCAAGTAGGCCATGAACAGGCAAGTAGGCGACCAGAGGTCGCGCTGCCCCCAAAATCTTACAATGCAAAATCAGGTTTGATAGTTTGTGTGCCAGTGACAAACCAAATAAAAGGGCTACCCCTTCGAGGTGACTTTAAGCGGAGCTGGCGCAACCGGCGTGGCTCTGGCAGATCAAGTCAAAAGCCTAGACTGGCAAGCCCTTCAAGTCGAGTTAAAAGGACGGGCAACAACGGAAGAGTTGAACCATATCTTGGCGATGATTAAAGCCCTGTTGAAAATACCCTGATGACATGAAAACTCCCAAGCCGTTGGATATAAACATCACTGAAAACCTTCCCACCAACGAAGCCTCATTTGACCTTATCGCCAATGCTTTGGAAACAGTAGGTTACGCCATCATCGCCGACTGCTTGCCGATTGCTTTGAGCCTAGCCTTATCCGAGCGAATCATCCTCATATCTAGCGAATGCAAACGGGCGGGTGTGGGGCGGGGGCAAACGCATCTAATTGATGATCTGATTCGAAGCGATGGCATACACTGGTTGCAAACAGGCAATTTGGTGGAAACGGCTTATCTGAAATGGATGGAACAACTGCGCCTAGGCTTAAACCGTCGCTTGTTCCTCGGTTTGTTTGATTATGAATCCCATTTTGCCGTCTATGAGACGGGCGGCGGTTATCACAAGCATTTGGATGCATTCCAAGGCACCAGCAATCGCCTGTTGTCCACGGTGTTTTATCTGAACCCGCATTGGTTGCCGGAACATTGCGGCGAATTGCTGATACATGGGCCTATCGGTGACATTCTGCTGGAAACCATCCCGCCGGATTTTGGCACGATGGTGATTTTTCAAAGCGCCGTGTTTCCGCATGAAGTCGCCATTACCCAACACAAGCGCTACAGTATTGCGGGGTGGTTTAGGGGGAGAGGGGCTTAGTTGCAATGCCGTTGAATTAAGCTTTTCGCAGCCTGTTCCCCGAGCGAAGTCGTAAGTGAACAAGCTGCTTCGACTTCGCTCGGCCAGCAGACAATAACACCACGATGCGATGAAATTTAGTTAAAATGACAGCCAAATTAACTTTTGATGGCTTTTTGTTTTTGCTGCCTAGGTGGGGCTGGTTTTATGACCCAAATAAAACCAAGAATAATGATACCATCCATTGGCAATTCCAAAATGATCGACATGATACCATCCGCTATTTATCCAAGCCCGTTATCCCGTTATGAACCTTGAACAATTTTTCTCCATGGGCGGTTATGCCTTTTATGTGTGGACCGCTTATGGCGTTGCCGCAGCCGTTCTGCTGCTCAATTTGTTTTTAACCTATCGCCGCAATGCCGAGGTGCGTAAGAGTATTGAACGCTTATTTAAATTAGAGAGGCCAAGACCATGACACCACGCCAAAAACGAATGGTTTTAGTGGGGCTGATCTTGGCAGGGGTGGCGGGTGCGGTGTTTTTGGCGCTGACCGCCTTCCAAAAGAATCTGCTGTACTTTTACACCCCTAGCCAAGTGATTTCGGGCGAAGCGCCTAGGGATTACACCTTCCGCGTCGGGGGTTTGGTTGTCAAAGGCAGCGTCAAACGCTCCGAGGGTGTCACCGTGCGGTTTGATGTCACCGACGGCGTTGCCACCGTGCCGGTGGTGTTCACAGGAATTTTGCCCGACTTGTTCCGCGAAGGACAGGGCATCATTTCCATCGGTAAGCTGAACGGGCAGGGCGTTTTTGAAGCGTCTGAAGTGCTTGCCAAACATGATGAGAATTACATGCCTCCAGAAGTGGGCGATGCCTTGAAGAAAAGTGGTCAATTGCCACCTGAAGCCTATAAGGATTATCAAAAATGATCGCTGAACTTGGACATTTTGCCTTGGTGATGGCGCTGATGATGGCTATTATCCAAGCCTTATTCCCGCTATGGGGAGCGCAATGCGGCAATGCCTTGTGGATGGCGGTCGCCAAACCAGCGGCTCGCTCACATTTTTTATTTTTGTTGACGGCTTTCGTATGCTTGGCGATAGCTTTCGTTAGCAATGATTTCTCGGTGCTGTATGTCGCCGAACATTCCAATAGTTCCTTGCCTTTGTATTACCGGATCACGGCAGTGTGGGGGGCGCATGAAGGTTCGATGTTGCTATGGGCATTCATTCTTGGCTTGTGGACTTTCGCGGTGACTCTGTTCAGCCGTTCCTTAAGCGAGGAAATGTTGGCGCGTGTGTTGGGCGTGATGGCATTGACCAGCATCGGCATCGAGTTGTTCATCCTGTTCACCTCCAACCCATTTGATCGGATAGTGCCATCACCCGTTGACGGCAATGACATGAACCCGTTATTGCAGGATTTCGGCATGACCATCCACCCGCCCATGTTATACATGGGTTATGTAGGCTTGAGCGTGGCGTTTAGTTTTGCCATTGCGGCCTTGTTGGGTGGTTCCTTGGATTCGGCTTGGGCGCGATGGTCTCGTCCTTGGACTTTGGTGGCTTGGATTTTCCTGACTTTTGGCATCACTCTAGGCTCTTGGTGGGCTTATTATGAACTGGGTTGGGGTGGATGGTGGTTTTGGGATCCGGTGGAAAATGCTTCTTTCATGCCATGGTTGGTGGCAACCGCCTTGCTGCATTCATTGGCGGTCACCGAGAAGCGCGGTGCGTTCAAGGCGTGGACAGTGCTGTTGGCCTTGTTTGCATTTTCTTTGAGCTTATTGGGAACATTCCTCGTGCGTTCCGGGGTGCTGACCTCGGTTCATGCTTTTGCCTCCGACCCGACTCGTGGCTTGTTCATCCTTGTATTTTTGGGCGTGGTGGTTGGTGGTTCGCTGTTACTTTATGCAATACGCGCCCCCATGGTGAAGGATAATGCCCGCTATGCTTTTGTCTCTAAGGAAAACTTGTTGCTGTTGAATAATATTTTGCTGGTGACGGCTTCAGCAAGTATTTTATTGGGTACGCTGTATCCGCTGGTGCTTGATGCGCTGAGCTTAGGCAAAATCTCCGTCGGTTCACCTTACTTTACCGCAGTGTTTGCGCCGGTAATGGCCCCGATGTTTTTGTTGGCTGGCATTGCGCCGATGTTCGCTTGGCGGCAAGCCGATTTAAACCGCATTTTCAAGCGCATGTGGCCGGTATTCGTAGCTTCTTGGATTTTAGGCATAGGCTTGACGGCTGTCTTTTTCAAAGTCGATGACATCAGAGCCATGGCGGGTTTGGGCATGGCGATTTGGTTGGCTGCCGGCGCGCTGATGTCGTTGTATGCCCGCGTCAGTTTAAGAGCCAATTTTTGGGACGGTTTGCGCAGCCAGTCAACCAGTGTCTATGGCATGACCTTCGCCCATCTGGGAGCAGCAGTGTTTTTAGTCGGAGCTGTGCTGTCCAATCAATACAGCGTGGAAAAAATAGTCCGGCTTGCGCCCAATGAATCCACAGAAATTGGCGGATATAGTTTTAAATTTTTGGGCGTGAACGATGTTTCTGGACCCAATTACCGCGCCAAAGAAGGTAGTTTCCAAGTCTCCAAAGGCGATAAGCCAGTTGCCGAACTCAAGCCGCAAAAGCGGGTTTATAAAGTCCAGCGCAATACCATGACCGAGGCGGCGATTGACCCTGGCTTGTTTCGCGATTTATATGTGGCACTGGGCGAACCCATGGATAAGGGGGCTTGGACCGTCCGAGTTTATGTAAAACCATTCATTCGCTGGATTTGGTTAGGCGGATTGTTAATGATGACAGGTGGGCTATGCTCAGTGGCAGACCGTCGTTATCGGTTGGCTTCGGCAAAGCTGCGGGAATCGATTGGTGCGGTAGAGTTGAGTGCAAGATAGTGATCAAGCTTCTACAATTTCTTCTTGGCCGATTTGAAATCAATCCATGTTTTCTTTAACTAAAAGCGACTAGGCTCAACGGAGTCCCCCGAATGGATAATCAGCTAATTAAGAAAGCGCGTTTGCGGTTGCTTAAAATGCACTACGAGGCAAATATAGGTCATTTGGGTGGCAACCTGTCAGCCTTGGATGCCATGGTTTATCTTCATTCCAAGGTATTGAGTGAAGAAGACATATTTGTTTTATCCAAAGGTCATTCCGCAGGCGCTCTTTACATTGCCTTATGGGTATGTGGAAGGCTCGATGACGCAAGCCTTTCCATGTTTCATCAAGAGGGTGGAAAAATGACCGGACACCCTGTCGGAGGTTGGCATCAGAACATCCCTTTTTCAACGGGTAGTTTGGGACATGGCCTTGGTCTGGCAATAGGACGGGCTTTCGTAAAGCGTCTGAAACAAGAAACCGGGCACGTTTTCTGTTTCACTTCGGACGGTGAATGGGAGGAAGGCTCGAATTGGGAGTCGCTCATGTTCATGGCGCACCATAAACTCGACAATCTAACCCTGCTCGTGGATGCAAATGGATTGCAAGGCTTTGGCAGAACCGTAGACATAGTATCTTTGGAACCACTAATAACAAAATTTCAAGCTTTTAATGTCGATGTTCAGGAAATTGACGGTCACGATACGACCGCCTTGGCGGCTGCGCTTGTATTACAATCCACCCAGCCGAAAATCATTATTCTTCGGACAGTCAAGGGTCATGGCATAAGTTTCATGGAGGATCGCATGGAATGGCATTATTTACCAATGACAGAAGCGCAGTATCGGCAAGCGGTTTTGGAAGTCGAGCAAAGCTCATGAGAAATGTCACTTGCCAAGCCTTAGTGAATTTATACGCTGATTCGCGTTTTGTATTTATGACAGGGGATTTAGGGTTCATGGCTTTGGAGCCATTACAAAAAGCCATGGGACATGATTTTGTCAATGCGGGCGTGGCTGAGCAGAATATGGTATCGGTGGCGGCAGGAATTGCCAGTGGAGGGCTGCAATGTTGGGTTTACAGTATCGCACCGTTTTTGTATGCCCGTCCGTTTGAACAGATACGCAACGATGTGTGTCTGCACGACTTCGATGTGAAATTGGTCGGTAATGGAGGCGGTTACGCTTACGGTTCCATGGGTTCAACCCATCATGCCTTGGAAGACTATGGGGCTTTGCTGACGTTACAAAACATGCGGATATTCGTGCCTGCCTTTAGTGAAGATGTCACGGTTTTAGTCAAGAAAATGGGTTCTTGGCGAGGCCCAGTTTACCTGAGGCTTGGGCGTTGCGAAAAGCCCAAGGATTTTTGTTTGCCGAACTATGCCCCATGGCGTCGGCTATTGTCAGGAGATGGGGATGTGCTGATTGTCACAGGACCTTTGGTCGGCGGCTTTGTTGAAATAATGGGTCAAATGGACAGCACCCATAGGCCAGAATTATGGGTATTGTCGGAACTCCCTATTCTACCGTCTGATGTGCCTGTTGAACTTATCCAAGCCATAATAACCAAGCAACAAGTATGTGTGGTTGAAGAGCATGTGGCCCAGGGTGGGGTCGGTCAGATGTTTGCACATTTTATTTTAAGCACCAGACTTCCAGTCCAACGCTTTTTGCACTTCCATGCCAAAGGGTATCTTTCCGGGCTATATGGTTCCCAAGCATTTCATCGCAAAGAATGTGGAATTGATGCGCAAGGAGTGTTGGAAGCGATCCGCCAACCTCATGAATAATGTGATACTCGGAATAAATGAAAAATAGAATACTCCAATTACAAGGACCCATTTTGGTTCTAGGTGCCAGCGGTTTTGTCGGTGCCAATTTGTTTCGCATGATTTGTAAGTATCGCAATGATGTGTTTGGAACGTCCAGCCATGATAATCCTTGGCGTTTGATAGGAATACCCAACAATCAAATTATCGTGACTGATTTGTTGGTGGAGATTAACCTTTCCAGTTTATTAACTCAAGTAAACCCTCGCACAGTTTTCAATTGCATTGCCTATGGGGCTTATTCTTTTGAGAAAGATAGTGCCTTAATTTACAAAACAAATCTCAATTTAACTTCTAGATTGCTTGAGGAATTGCAAAGTCGCTCAGTTGCGATGTATATCCATGCCGGTAGTTCATCGGAATATGGCGATAATGCAGCAGCCCCTGATGAAGATACACAATTGACACCGAATAGCCATTATGCAGTCAGCAAGGCGGCTGTATCCGGTTTAATCCGTTACTACGGAAAAAAACTATGCTTTCCTTGTGCAAACCTCCGTTTGTATTCTGTGTATGGGCCGTATGAAGACGCTTCAAGATTGATACCAGCCATCATTGCCAAGGGCATTGAGGGTACTTTCCCACCGTTTGTTGAGCCTATGGTTTCACGCGATTTCGTTTATGTGGATGATGTTTCAGAAGCATTCATAGATTGCGCGTTGAATCTTGCAGAACCTAACTATGGCGAATCATTCAATATCGGAAGTGGCATAAAGACAACGATTGCCGACATTGCTCGAATATCCAAGTCAATGTTTTCGATTGATGCCGAACCAGAATTTAGCATGACCAGTCGGGAGTGGGATACGACGGAATGGTATGCGAATCCTTCCAAGGCCCTGTCGCTACTTGGTTGGAGCGCGAAGAAATCACTTTTGGGCGGTTTGCGGTTAACGGCTGAATGGTATCAAAGCTTGGAAGACAAGCAACGTTACCAGCAAGTATCCAAGCGGTTTGGTCTGGATCACGTTTTTAGTGTTTCAGCAGTAATCGCTTGCTATAAAGACGGTCAAGCCATACCCGTCATGTATCAACGTCTCAAGCAGGTTTTTGGTAAATTAAATATTGATTATGAAATTATCTTCGTCAATGATAATAGCCCAGATAATAGTGAAGAGGAAATTCGCAAATTAACGGCCATTGATCGTAAAGTCATTGGCATTTCCCATTCAAGGAACTTTGGCTCACAATCGGCCTTTCGCAGTGGTATGGAAATAGCCACTAAAAATGCCTGTGTGCTGCTAGATGGGGATCTGCAAGACCCACCTGAATTGATTGAGCCATTTGTGCAAAAATGGAGAGAGGGTTTTGATGTGGTGTATGGGCGAAGAGTCAAGCGAGAGGCGGCAAAACATATGCAAATTGCTTATAAAATGTTTTACCGTATTTTTGATTTGTTTTCTTATATCACTATCCCTCATGACGCAGGTGACTTTTCTTTAATGGACAAAAAAGTAGTGCGAAGTCTTTTGCAATTCCCAGAACGGGATTTGTTCATTCGTGGCATTCGAGCGTATGCTGGCTTTAAGCAGACGGGAGTTGATTATTTGCGGCCAGAGCGGCTTTTTGGTGTTTCCACCAATAGCTTGTTTAAGAACATTGGATGGGCCAAAAAAGGCATTCTTTCATTTAGTAATACACCGTTGAATATGCTATCCGCATTTGGTGTAATTCTGATTTGTTTGTCGGCAGGTATTGCATTATTCCAAATTGGGGCTAAATTATTGTTTCCAGATTTGGCACCTCGTGGTGTCACAACCACTCTAATCACTATTATTTTCTTTGGCAGCATCAATCTATTTGCAATTAGTTTAATTGGTGATTACATAGCCAAAATATTTGAAGAAGTCAAGGCACGTCCACATTTCATCCGTAAATCCATTATTCGCGATGGAGAACTTCGAAATGCCGCAGAAGCAGATAATTTTAAAAACTTAAGTTAATTGAGTTGGGTAACTTAATTTTCCCTTCGTTTACAACAAATATCGAAAGTATTAGGTTCAACATATTATGAGTTAATGGAAAAATGTTCAGTCATATCAGTCGGCGTAATCTAATTCTTAAGCAAGTCGAAGTATTTCGACCCTCGATATTCAAGCCAAACGATAGTTTTCGGAACCGGTTTGTGAATCTTATTAGGAGATTTATAGATTTGCAAGCAAACTCAATATGGATGGATTTTGGACAAGAATTACCAAAAGTATATGGGGCGGTTTTAGATATAGGATGTGGTGCTCAAACATATAGAATACTTATGCCAGAGAATGTATCTTATCTGGGTTTGGACACTGAGGACGCAAAATTGAATTTTGGTTACGAAGTGCCTGGTACTTTGTATTTTTCGGGTGAGGACTGGCCAGTTGGAGAAGCTTCTTTTGATTTTGTTTTGTGCGCAGAAGTATTGGAGCATATTCCCGATCCCCGTTCATTTGTTCAGCAAGCAGCGAAATGCTTGAAGCCTGGTGGAGGCTTGCTTCTTACCGTTCCTTTTTCTGCCCGATGGCATTTCATACCCCATGACTATTGGCGGTTTACGCCGTCTGGGTTAAATTTGTTGTTGCTTGATGCCGGTTTTGACAGCATCGTAGTCCACGCAAGGGGTAACCCTTTGACAGTGGCTTGTTATAAAGTAATGGCTTTACCGTTAATGCTTATTTTCAATGCGGATAAGCGAGTATTGTCTAAAGTGTTCAACAGAACTCTAGGAGTATTGCTTATCCCTTTATTATTATTGGTTGGAGTTGTCGCCAATCTTACGATAAAGCTTGATTGGGGGGATGATTGTCTAGGATATACTGTCATCGCCAAGCGAAAAGCTTGATGATCGTGCATCATTCTAAATTATTTTAAATATTGTTTCCTGTGTAAGGCATAAATGCTTTATTTATTTTGGCTTTTCGTGACAAACATCGCATCGCCATAGCTAAAGAATCGGTATTGTTGTTCCACTGCATGGGCATAGGCTGACATGGTTTGCGAATATCCTGCGAATGAACATACTAGGGTGAGCAAGGTGGATTCAGGCAAGTGGAAATTGGTGAGCATGGCATCCACACAGTTGAATTGAAAACCCGGTTTGATGAATAAGCGGGTTTCCCCTTTAAATGCTTTTAATTGACCTGAAATGGCTGCTGTTTCCAAGGTTCTAACTGCCGTGGTTCCAACCGCCACAACTCTGCCACCCCGATTTCGCAGGGTTTGAATTTTATTGACAGCCATTTCGTCAATCTCGCAAAATTCTTCATGCATGACGTGGTCTTCAAGATTTTCCACTCGCACGGGTTGGAATGTGCCGCTACCCACATGCAGAGTCACATAAACTGTTTCGATACCCATTGCTTCCAGTTGGGCCAGCATGGTTTCATCGAAATGCAACCCGGCAGTGGGCGCTGCCACCGCCCCCGGCTGGCGGGCAAAAACCGTCTGATAGCGGTCGCGGTCTTCCGCGCTGTCTGTCCGTTCGATATAGGGTGGCAGTGGAATATGACCGACCTCGGCTAGGATGTCGGCAATGTCCCTCTCTATTGATTCCACGCGGTACAAATCATCTTCTTTTCCAATGACAAGTAGCCGATGCTTGCCATCCATCAGCAGTTCCGAACCCGGCAACGGCGATTTGCTGGCACGAATATGGGCCAGCGCACGGCGCTTGTCCACTATCCGCTCAATTAAGAGTTCGACTTTTCCGCCCGTGGCTTTTTGTCCAAAAAGCCTTGCCGGAATGACCTTGGTGTCATTGAAGACCAACAGGTCGCCGGGTTTGAGCAGGGTAGGGAGGTCGGTGAACATCAAATCCCTAATTTCCCCGGAGTCTCCCGACAGCGATAACAGCCGGCTGGCGGAACGCTTGGGTAAAGGGGCTTGGGCGATTAGATGTTGCGGGAGATCATAAAAGAAGTCGGATTTTTTCACTATCGTATATAGGTCAGACAGAATCCCGGTGTTTCCAGTATCCGGGTGCTTTTCGTAGATGCATGACAGCGATTATTTCCAACGACTCTTGTTGAGTCCTGTATATTAAAGCATACGGAAAATGAGGCACTTTGCATTTGCGAATATTTAATTCGATTTTTTTATAAAGATAAGGATTACGGGCGATACGAGATGCTGTATCTTCTAAATTGTCGAGAAACCTTTTACCCAAACCAGATTGTCTTTCTTGATAAAATGCGGTGGCAGCATCAGCTTCATTCAAAGCTTCATTACTCCAATGTAAATCCATTAGGCGTATTTCCCTCTTAGGTGCTGTATAACGGCATCATGATCGACTAGTTTGCTCGTTCCGTTGTCTATTTCGGCACAACGTCGGTTTATTTCATTTATCCATTCTTGCGAAATTGGAAAATCTTCTTCAAAATCTAAAGTTTCAAGCAGAGTTTCAGCGATAAAAGCCCGTGCTGCCGGGTCTAATTGCATAGCCTCATCAATGATTCGTTTTGGGTCGGAGTGCATAGGAATTGCTCAACAAGTTTTTTTCGTTAAAGATGCTGTATCTTAACAAAAATTAACACCCCAACCAAAACCCCAATCACCAACCAATCCCCAAACCGAATATAAGGTGTCGCGCCCATCATTGGGGTGATTTCTGCGGTGATGGAGGTTTGAACAAACATCGGGGCTTGGCTGACGACTTTGCCGTGGGGGGCTATGACGGCGGTAATGCCCGAATTGGTGGCCCGCACTAGATAACGTCCGCTCTCCATGGCCCTCATTCTGGCTATTTGAACATGTTGATGAGGGGCCATGGAATCCCCAAACCAAGAGTCGTTGGTGATATTGACAAGGTAGGCGGCATGGGGAAGGGCATCACGGGCTTCGTTGCCAAACACATCTTCATAGCAAATGGAAGCCGCTATCGGATAGCCGGCGGCTTGTATAGGTTCTTGACCATTTTCTCCACGGGCAAAATCGGATAGAGGGATTTTCAAAATATCCAATACCCATCCAAAGACATGCCTAAAGGGTAGGTATTCGCCAAATGGAACCAAATGGCGTTTGAAATAATGGCCTGGTTTGTCTGTCACGCTAATCATGGCATTGTAGTAGCGCTCGTCGGACCTATCCAGCCAAGGTATGCCGATGATGAGATCGGTATTATGCGGGGCGGCTTCCTTCCGAAGATTGACCAGCCAAGTGTCTGCCACTTGATGGTAATAGGCAGGAATGGCGGTTTCCGGCCAAATAATGAGTCTGGCATCCCAGTGCTGGCGGGTCATTTCCGTGTAAAGCTGAAGCGTGGCTTGTTGGAATTCGGGTTGCCATTTTTGATTTTGCGGAATGTTGCCTTGCAATAAAGCGACTTTGAAAGGCGGACCTGCGGGTTTCGTCCATTCGATGCGCCCCAACCATGCACAAGAAACTATGAGTATGCCTATGCCCATCATCGCAGCCCGTCTGCGCCAGTCATCCCGGTCGAGGACGCATAGGCTTAGGCTTGCCAGCATTGCAACATCCAAACTGACCCCGTGGACCCCTAGCAAAGGGGCCAAGCCATGACCTAAAGGCGTTTCAACTTGGCTAGAGCCAACCAGTAGCCAAGGAAAGTCGGCGATGAACCGCCCCCTAAGCCATTCAAAGAGGACCCAGAAGGCGGGAAATATCACCAATAGCTTGATATGTTTGCCCTGTTGACCGAATAGGCGCAGAGACATCCAGCCGGCCAAAGCGGGATAGCAGGATAAAATCAACACGATCAGGACAGTCAAGCCACCCGCTTCGATGGCATTTGCGCCACCGAAATTGTGCATGCTGAGATACACCCAAGAGATGCCGACACTGAATTGAGTCATCCCAAACAGGTAACCCCGTGCCAAGGCTTGTAGGGGTGTGGCGTGAAGCCAAGACGCAAATAACAAGAACAGGCAGACCGGCGCGAGCCAAGGCCAGTCGTAAGGCGAAAAGGCAAATGGCAGCAACAGGCCACCGAGCAAAGCCAGCAGATAGGGGATTAGGCGGCGCATAGGGTTACACAGCTTTCGGCAGGCCAATGCATGGGTATCCCTTATGCTTTTGTATGAAGGCTAGGCATCTTTAGGCTTAAAATGTCACTGATCGTCGGCAAAATCTTCACTGGTGCCAGTATCCTCCAGTAAAACAAGCTTCAGCAAGTGGACCCGACGGCTGTCGGCATGTAACACAACGAAACGGAATGGGCCGATTTCCACTTTTTCGCCACGGCTGGGCAAATGGCCTAGGCTGTTAACAATCAATCCGCCCACTGTGTCGAATTCCTCATCATCGAGGTTGGAGTTAAAATACTCGTTGAATTCCTCAATCGGGGTCAATGCCTTGAGCGTATATTCTTGAGCACTTTTGCGGAATATATATTCTTCCTCGCCGAAATCGTGTTCGTCTTCGATTTCGCCGACGATTTGTTCCAGTACATCTTCGATTGTCACCAATCCCGCCGCCGCACCGTATTCGTCCACGACAATCGCCATATGGCTACGGGTTGCCCGAAATTCGCGCAGCAAAACATTTAAACGCTTGCTTTCGGGTACAAATTGGGCTGGACGCATAATATCCTCGACCAATAATGAGCGGTTTTTCATGCTATGACCCAGCAAATCCTTGACGAGCAAGATGCCCACCACTTCCGTCCTGTCCTCGCGGATGACCGGATAGCGTGAATGGGCGGACTCGATCACCAAAGGAAAGATGTTTTCCAAATCCGCATCTTGAGGGACCACCACCATCTGAATCCTTGGAATCATGATGTCGCGCACACGCAGTTCGGAGAACTTCATGACCCCTTCGATCATCGACAATGCTTCCGGGTCGATGATATGGCGTTTCTGCGCATCGTGCAAAAAGACTAGCAAATCATCCCTGTCTTCCGGCTCGCCAGTTAAAAAAAGCCCCAGCCGTTCAAGCCAGCTACGGTTTTCTCCGTTATGGTCCTCGCTCATTATTCAGCCTCTTGGTAAGGGTCGGGAAATCCCAATCCATTCATGATGGCAGTTTCTTCTGACTCCATTATGACAGCCTCATTTTCATCGATGTGATCGTAACCTTGTAAATGTAATACGCCATGAACAACCATGTGCGCCCAGTGTGCGGTTGGGTTTTTACCTTGCTCTTTGGCCTCGTTCTCAACAATGGGGGCACAGATCAACAAATCCCCTAAAATGTCGGTTTTCACACCGGGAGGGTTTACAAATGGAAAGCTCAAAACATTAGTTGCCCCCATCTTTCCGCGATAGTGATTATTTAATTCAGCGCTTTCTTCCTCGTCAACGACGCGGATGGCAATTTCGGCATTTTCTCTGCGGGTAGCGGCAATCGCCCAGAGCGAGAATTGTTGTTCGGAAGGTAGGGCGTTAGATGTGCTGGCGTTTTGCAATTCAACGTGAATCATGGGTCCGTTCGTAAGCCTCATAGGCGGAAACAATACGTTGCACCAAAGGATGGCGCACGACATCTTGGGCAGTGAAGAATGTAAAGCTAATTCCGTCCACCTCGCGCAATACCTCGATCACTTGGCGCAAACCGGATTCTTTGTTGCGAGGCAAATCCACTTGGGTGATGTCACCCGTGACCACGGCCTTGGAGCCGAAACCGACACGGGTTAAAAACATTTTGATCTGTTCGACAGTGGTGTTTTGAGCCTCGTCCAAGATGATGAAGGAATCGTTCAAGGTGCGTCCACGCATGAAGGCTAATGGCGCGACTTCAATGACATTGCGCTCCATCAGTTTAGCCACTCTTTCAAAACCTAGCATTTCGTAAAGGGCGTCATAGAGCGGTCGCAAATAGGGGTCGACTTTTTGCGCCATGTCGCCAGGCAAAAAGCCCAGTTTTTCCCCGGCTTCAACGGCAGGTCGCGCCAGAATCAAGCGTCGCACTTCCTCGCGCTCCAGTGCAGCCACTGCGCTGGCGACAGCCAAATAGGTCTTGCCCGTACCGGCCGGCCCAACACCAAAATTCATATCGCAGGTTTGGATGCTTTTCAGATATTTTTGCTGATTGAACCCCCTCGCCTTGATGACGCCGCGCTTGGTGCGGATCAAGGTCGAGTCTTCATCCTGTGCTTCCACTGGGGACAGCAAAAAATCCAAGTTGGATTCTTGCAAAGTCAAATGCACCCGCTCCGGGCTGATGATTTCACTCACCGCTGCCTCGAACAGATTATGGATGATACGACTGGCCGCTTGCGCCGGCTTGGCCGAACCAATGATCTGGAAGTGGTTGCCGCGATTGGCGATTTCAACCCCTAGTCGCCGTTCGATATGTCGCAGATTCTCATCGAACTGACCACAAAGGCTGGCGAGCCTTTCGTTGTCGTCCGGCTCCAGGGTAAATTGCAGGTTGTTAGGATGGGTAGACAAGGTTTAAGCAGATATGACTTTAGGTAAATGGGAAAATGAGGCATCGTTGACAGATTCATCCGCCAGTCTGCCGCGCAGGGAGTTGGGTAGCGCCTCGGTGATCAATACATCGACGAACTGTCCAACTAGTTTTGGATGCCCGGTGAAATTGACCACCCGGTTGTTTTCGGTTCGACCACTCATTTGGGCATAATCCTTTTTCGACACGCCTTCCACCAAAACCCTTTGCACTGTGTGAACCATATTACGCGAAATTTCGGCAGCCATGCCTGCAATGCGGCTTTGTAAACGTGCGAGACGTTCGCGTTTGCGCTCGATTGCCACCCCGTCGGGCATCTCCGCCGCCGGTGTGCCGGGCCGGGCGCTATAAATAAAGCTGAACGACAAGTCAAAGCCAAGGGTTTCGATCAAATTCATGGTTTGCTCAAAATCTTCGTCAGTTTCCCCCGGAAAGCCAATGATGAAGTCCGACGAAAGGCTGATGTTGGGCCTTACTTCCCGCAAGCGTTGGATTTTGGCAATGTAGTCTTCGCGGGTGTGACCGCGTTTCATCAAGGACAGAATCCGATTGCTGCCGCTTTGCACAGGCAAATGCAGATGATCCACCAACTGGGGGATTTCAGCATAGGCTTGAATCAAGCTATCGGAAAACTCAACGGGATGGGACGTGGTGTAACGAATGCGTTCTATGCCTTTGATCGCGGCAACATAATAAAGCAATAGCGCGAAGTCGGCGATGTCACCATCGCTGGTTTCGCCTTGATAGGCGTTGACATTCTGACCGAGCAAGTTGACTTCGCGCACACCTTGTTGGGCTAGGGCTTCAATTTCCGCCACGACATCATCCACCGGGCGGCTGACTTCCTCGCCCCGAGTGTAAGGAACCACGCAAAAGGTGCAATATTTGCTGCACCCTTCCATGACCGAGACAAACGCCTTTACTCCTTCGGCGCGAGGTTCTGGAAGTGCGTCGAATTTCTCGATTTCGGGGAAGGAAATGTCCATGACTGGCTTGTGTTCAGCACGAGCCTGATCCAGCAATTGAGGCAAACGATGCAGCGTTTGCGGGCCAAATACCATGTCCACGAAAGGAGCGCGTTTTTGCAAGGCTTCGCCTTCTTGACTGGCGACGCAACCCCCAACGCCTATCATGATCTCGGGGCGTTTCTCCTTCAAGGGCCGCCAACGGCCCAATTCGGAAAAGACTTTTTCCTGGGCTTTTTCGCGGATTGAACAGGTATTGAGCAGCAACACATCGGCTTGATGGGGGTCGCTGGTGAGTTCGTAGCCATGAGATGCTTGCAATACATCCCGCATTTTGGCGGAATCGTATTCGTTCATCTGACAGCCGAACGTTTCGATATACAAC
>CAIYXP010000346.1 GCA_903930145.1 uncultured Methylococcaceae bacterium | reverse complement strand
CACAAGGCATTGATTTTACTCCCCTCTCTCGCTTGCGGGAGAGGGGTCGGGGGAGAGGGCGATAAAATGACAACCCTATGCTTTATCGAGCTTTCTGGCAATTCGCCCCTCTCCCTAAATCCCTCCCCCCAAGGGGAGAGGGACTTGTGTAGATACCGATGACACTGAGCAGGACATAAGCCGGGGTGTGGGTGTCGAATTGACCGGGGTTGTTTTGCGCCTCGGCGCGGGTTAGCCTTAAGTTGGTTGATTAGTCTGTTGAGGTATCCCCTCGCATGAACCACGAGCCGAACTTTGTCAACCCATGGTTCGATCTGAGTTCTGCGCTTCCAGAATGCGAAGGGAAGGCCATTGAACCTTAGTTGGTCGTTCCGTGATCTTTCATCATTTGTTCATGGTCGGTTTTCATTTTTTCATGCTCGGCTGTCATCTTCTCATGCTCAGATTTAAGCGCTTCATGCTCCTTTTGCATTTTTAGATGTTGCCGCTCCATTTCTTCTGGTGATAATTTACCAGCTTTGTGTGCGGTTTCCATGGCTGCATGGTTTTTGACCAGTTGTTCATGGCGTTTGACAATGCTTGCATGTGCCTTGACCATCTTTTTGTGTCGAGCTTCAAGTTTTTGATGTTTTTTATCCGGCTTGCCCGAGTTTATTTGGGCATGCTCCTCAATCATTTTCTGGTGTTCCTCCTCCAGTTTGGCATGTTCTTGCTCCATGGATTGGTGATCGGATTCCATCTGTTCATGCTGGGCGGTCAATTCGTCGTGGGTGACAGCGTAGCTAGGCATGGATAGAGCCAAGGCCCAAGCAAAAGCGGCAATCAGGGTTATGCGTTTCATAGTTTTGTTCCTCGATCAAAAGAAAAAAAATGGAATAAAGCGGCTCCGTATTCTTCCAAAACGGCGGTGAAAACCGTTGTTAGGGGATTTCATCAGAGCCTGATAATTATGATACTTCGATTTAATGGGGTCTTGTCGGAGTTTCCTCACTATTCTGGATTGCAGCGCCTCCTCTGATAGTCTCCATCAGTTCTTCGACCAAGCACCCCGGATCGCCGACGGTGATAAAGACCAAACGCCCCCGGTTGTCATCAGTCGTTCGAGTGGGTAATGCGATGGGTGGGTACAACCGCCCCGCAGCGCCTTGCACAATGACAGACTCAGCTTGTTCCGGTAAGTAAACCACGCCTTTGACCCGAACCAAAACACTGGCATAGCGTTCCAGCAAAGTTTCCAGTGACGTTTTCAAGCGTAACCAAGGAATGGGTGATTCCAGCAGTAGCGAGAGGCTGTGAAAACCATGATCCGGCAGGTTTGCGCTATTGGGGATGCGGCGAAGCCCAGTGTCGGTTAGCAAGGTGTCCGGGTCAATGTCGCCGCACAACTCACGGAAGCGTGGGGTTGCAGGGGCAAGTGCTTCCAGCCGAGTTTCCAAACTGGCGATTTGTTCTGCACTGGCGAGGTCAGTGTGGGTGAGTACCAGTTTGTCTGCCCAAGCGATCTGCGCCTGTGCCTCGGCAAAACGCGCCAAGTGTTCTTCGGCAGAAGGTGATGCCAGAGTGGCGATAATGCCTTGCAACTGATAGCGAGAGGACAGCCAGCGTTCGTGTAACAAAGTATCCAGCACTGGCTCCGGGCTGGCGACACCGCTGGTTTCAATGATGACACGTTCGAATTGTGGAGTCTTGGCTTGGTTCCGCGCCATCCATAAGTTTTTCAAGGTCGGTGCCAAAGTGCCTTTGATTTGGCAGCATAGGCAGCCGCCTGACAAGACCGCCATTGGAATATCCTGCTGCTTGATGAGTTGCTGGTCGATGGGCATTGTACCAAATTCGTTAATAATCAGTGCCGAGTGGGGCCAACGCTGGAGCAAGCGGTTGAGCAAGGTGGTCTTGCCACTGCCAAGGAAGCCAGTCAGGATGATGACGGGGAGTCTGTCGTTTGCTGTCATGTTGTTAAGTCAAATTTTTTCATTATTTGCGTCTAACCCGCATCTGGAATGACCATGAGTGCGGGTTCGGAAAAATGCGGTGAGTTCACACTGCGTCCAAGGTCAACAATAATCGCCTTGGGGCATCCGCATTGGAGTGAGGGGAACGATGCACGAGGCCGCGCAGTTCATTGCCCTCCCAAGCATCGCCCTTCATCAGGCCGACCGCATACTCAGGCAGGGTTTGTATGGCGTGTTCGTCGCGGATCAAGCCCGATACGATATCAGGCAAGCCTTGTGCACCGGCGCCCAACTTGTCTCGATCCACTGCATGGTTGGGCAGCCATTGCGTCCCTAATCCGCCGTAAGTGCAAACTAATCGACAGAGGATATGGTCGGTGTGGAAGCGTGGGCACATGGGCTTGTCCAAGGTGCGCAGACGCAGACCGACGCGCTCGACACCTAGCAAATCGCAAAACAAGGCCGTCAGGCGGGCGACATCGCGACACCAAGTTGCATAGCCTGATAGCTCGCTTAGTTTTGGCACGAGTTTGTTGAAATCGTAAAGCTCAAATGCTATTTTTTCGGTTATGTCGATCTCCAATGGTTGACGCAATAGCGCGGACACAAAAGCCTTAATCTCGGCATTCGTTTTGCGCTGAATTATGCAAAGATTCACTCCGGGTTCGTAAATATGCGCAAGGTCGGCAAGTTCGGACGACTGGACGACACCCGGAACGACAGGCATACTCCCATTGATTGAGAAGGGGAATTGGCTTAACGGTACAGGTGCAAACATAAGGGGAAATCTCCAACAAAACGTTATATCGTAGCCTTTATAGGCCGGGCCTAATTCGCCTCAGCGGCTAATAACTCATCCTAATCCCCAACTCCGCCCCCCGTCCTGGTTCTGGGGCGAAATTGCGCAAATAGGAGACTGAGTTGCGGACATTTTCATTAAGCAGGTTGGTGCCGCGCGCAAACACGGTCAGCTCCGCGCCTTGGTAAACCTTGGCCTGGTATTTCGCACCCACCCCCAGCAACACATAACCCGGCGTATTGGATTCGTTGTCGCCGGGGTTGTCTTGCGCTTCGGCGCGGGTCAGGCGCAAGTTGGCCGACCATTCGTTTCTGTTGTAGTCCAGTTGGAAGCCGTAGCGCAACGGCGGCATGCGCGGTACGTCGCCGCCTTGGACAAACTCGCCCCGCGTGTAATCGCTAAATAAAGCCAGATCCACCAGCCCATAGCGGTTTTCCATCAGCGGGAACAACAGCTTGCTTTCAAAGCCCTTGAAGGTGGCATTGCCTTGGCGCACCTGCATGATCGGCAGTCCTTCGCCGTGGTGGTGTTCATGTTCTTCGGGGGATTCGCCTTCCACATGGTCGGGGTCGCTGTAGGTTTCTCCGGTTTGATAGGCGTAGATGTAGTTGTCCACCCAGTTCTGGAAGAGATGGGCTTCGGCCTGTAACCAGCTTGTTTTGAAGCGGTAGCCTAGGTCGAGGTTGTAGGAGATTTCCTTGGTCAGGTTCGGATTGCCAATTTCATAGCTGCGGGTGGCATGGTGGACACCGTTGGTGTAAAGCTCCTGCACCGCCGGGGCGCGTTGGGATTGGGTGAAGGCGAAGCTCAGTTGGTGTTGGTCATTGATATGGTAAAGTGCCGAGGCGGAGCCGCTGACCGGCAGAAAGTTGCGCCCCGCCAGATTCTCCGGAGATAAAGACTGATGTTCGACCCGCGCCCCTAGTTCATACGTCACCGGGCCATAATCGAAGGTTTCGACGGCGAACGCGCCGTAGCTGTCGATCAACGACTTGGGCACCACCGCCTCCGCGCCGAACGCTTGGAAGTCGCTGTTGATGGACTGGAAGCCGACCACCCCACGCACCGGGCCTAGCGGCTTGTGTGGCATTTCCAGGCGGGTTTCGTAGGTCTGGTTCAACCAAGTCGTGCCGACCACGCCACCCTCGATCTCCTTGTGCTGGTAATCGGTGTAGCCAAATTTCAAGCGCAGCGCCTCGGCGAAGGCGAAAGGCTCCTTCCATTCGCTCCTGAGGTCGTAGCGGGTTTGGGTCAGGTCAACCCGAATATTGGGGTTTCCTGTGCCGTCAGGGGGAATACCGTAGTGGTTGTCCAATTGATTGACCGCGACACCCAAAAATCCCGCGTCGCCGACCCAGGAAACGCCCGCCGAGCCGCCGCTGGCGCGGGCGTTGGTGTTGTTGATGACGCCGTAGGAATTTTGGATCGGGTAGAGATTGGTCAACACCGGGTCGGTCTCCCTCGCCGCGCTTTCGTCTATCGCCGCCCCGCCGATGTGCATATTGCCCTGCTCGCGGTAAAAACCGTCGAGGTGGACCGCGACCGGGCCTTTGCCGCCTTCCAATTTCAAGGAACTGGCGTTTTCGCTGGAGACCGAGTTGTAGCGTTGTTCGAAGGCACCGCCGAAAACCTTGTCAAACTGCGCCTGCGGAATGCGGTTGTCGATGACATTGACCACGCCGCCGATAGCCCCGCTGCCATACAACAAGGTGGCCGGGCCGCGCAAAATCTCGATCCGCTCGGCCTGCATCGGCTCCACGCCGTTTGCATGGTCGGGGCTGAGGGTGGAAGCATCGTTGACACCCACGCCGTTCTGCAGCACCCGCACCCTAGGGCCGGTCTGTCCGCGAATCACCGGTGCGCCGACACCGGGGCCAAACGACTGGTTGTTCATGCCCGGTTCTTTTTCCAGCGTCGCGCCGATGGTGTTGCTTGCGCCCGTGTTGATCTGTTCCTCGGTCAGCACGGTCACAGGGCGGGCGGATTGCGAAACCTTTTCCCTCAAAGGGGCACTGACTACCACGGTGTCCAGTACCGTGTTTGGCATGTCTTCAGCTTGGGCCGGAAAGCTGAAAATACCGGTTGATGTCATCAGTATGGCAAGCTTGCCTAACTTAAATTCAATTCTTTGCATGGTGAGCCTTTAATTCCAATGTTATATCGTT
>CAIYXP010000345.1 GCA_903930145.1 uncultured Methylococcaceae bacterium | reverse complement strand
TTAAGTCTAAAAAAATCACTCTTGTTGTTATGAGACGAGGTGAAGGAAAGTACATGCACTACAAGCATCAAAATTTTCCCGTCTCTTTCCGAAGAAAATTCACCGATTTTTGAAGCAGCCGCTACAAGATCATTAATTAATCTTCTAGAGGGTATATTTTCGTTATATGTAAAGCAACAATAATAAGCTATGTGTAACGCTCTAAAAACTGAAAATAGATGCCTTCTACCATTTTCTCCTTTCCAAAGTCGATCAGGAAATTGATTTGACCTTCCCGTAAACTCTAAACTAGATAGCAAGATAGTAGCGATTCGTACAGAAAAAGCTGCAAGCAAAGGATGCGGAAAGTCCCATAGTCGTTTTTCAATGTTTTCTATTGTGGTTTCATCCATCGTTAGTCCTAGCAGCTTAGCAACCATCTATCTGAGTGATATAATTGTGGCTATCCATACCCATTAAACCGTTTGCCAAGGATTAATTAGATTAAGATTTATGATTTCTTCAAAATCCTTGATATTCCGAGTCACCAAGGTCAATCGATGTTGCAGGGCAATAGCGGCAATTTGCGCATCTTCGGTTGTTATTGGTCGGCCTATGCGGGTTCGATGTGCAACCAGTATCGCATAATGAATCGCTGATTCTCGATCGAAAGGCAAGATCACCCCAGCGAAGTCTTCGACGAACATCGCGTTTGCTGCCGTGGCGAGTCCCTCTCTTCTTTTGCCTTCGGGCAACAAGGCAATACCGAGTTCGATTTCGGCACGGGTAATGGCGCTAATAAATATCGTACCTTCATCTTGCTTATCCAACCAATCAAGTACCGCTGGCTCCGGTCTAGGTTTCATTAACTCTGATACAACATTGGTATCCAGCAGAATCATGAGTTCTCACTGTTTGACAAGTCAGGCGGTTGGCGGGTTGGGGTCCGTTCGGGCAATGACAGATCAACCCCGCCAATGGCAGCAAAACGATTATGAATAAGAGTTCCTATGCCTTCATCGTTTATATTTGACTGTAGGGCTTGTTTTAGGATTTGCCGAGCTTCCTCTTCCATTGAGCGACCATGGATTGATGCCCGCTGGCGCAAACCAGTCTTGATAGTTTCTTCAAGATTTCGAATAGTCAGATTAGCCATAATTGATTTCTCCTTTTTCAAGCTACAGAGTACTTATCATGACAACACAGAAATTATTTTTTTGGCATGTTAGCTTTCATTTTGCTGGTTCCCAAGCTGCAACTTGGGAACCAGTCACTGTAAAAAACTTATTCCGCCTCATACGCCAACACCGGACTCAACCATTTTTCAGCCTCTTTGACGCTCATGCCTTTGCGTTTGGCATAATCATCCACTTGGTCGCGGTTGAGTTTGCCGACGTTGAAATACTTGGCGGCAGGATGCGAGAAATACCAGCCGCTAACCGATGATGCCGGGTACATGGCGAAACTTTCGGTTAATGAGATACCGGCATTGTCCAACGGATTCAACAAGGAGAATAGCGTGGCTTTTTCGGTGTGGTCCGGGCAGGCCGGATAACCGGGGGCAGGGCGAATACCTCGATATTCCTCATGAATGAGTTGCTCATTTGACAGGGTTTCTTCGGGCACATAGCCCCAGAATTCTTTGCGCACCCGCTTGTGCAGGACTTCGGCGAAGGCTTCGGCGAGGCGGTCGGCGAGGGCTTTTAGCATGATGCTGCTATAGTCGTCATGATCCTTGGCAAACCGTGCCAAATGGTCTTCGATGCCTTGACCGGCAGTCACGGCAAAGCCGCCAACATAATCGGCCACGCCAGCGGGTCCGACAAAATCCGATAGGCAGTAATTCGGTTGGCCGGGCGGTTTGATGTGTTGCTGACGCAGGTTTTGCAAAGTGGTCACGACTTCGCTGCGGTTGTCGTCGGCAAAGAGTGCCAAATCATCCCCCACTCGGTTGGCTGGGAAGAATCCAATAACGCCACGGGGTTGCAGCCAATTTTCATCGACGATTTGTTTGAGCATTTTCTTTGCATCTTCAAACAAGTTACGAGCATGTTCGCCGACTTTTTCATCATTGAGAATTTTCGGGTAACTGCCTGACAACTCCCAAGTATGGAAGAAAGGTGTCCAATCGATACACTCGGCCAGTTCACTCAGCGGGTAGCCATCGAACACTTTGATGCCAAGGAAGCTTGGTTTGGGCGGGGTGTAGTCCTCCCAATCGCCATGGAACGCATTGTCGCGGGCCGCTTCCAAATTGTGCATCGGGGTTTGTTGCTTGCGCCCGGTGTGACGCAGGCGGACTTCTTCATATTCCTGCTTGATCTTCGCCGCATACTCTTCGCGGAGTTCTTCACTCAACAGGCTGCCCGCCACCCCGACGGCGCGGGAGGCATCGGTGACATAAACCACCGCACCAGAATAATTGGGTTCAATTTTGACGGCAGTATGGGCGCGGGAAGTCGTTGCGCCGCCAATCAACAATG
Organism: uncultured Methylococcaceae bacterium; assembly: GCA_903930145.1. GTDB lineage: Bacteria > Pseudomonadota > Gammaproteobacteria > Methylococcales > Methylococcaceae > Methylumidiphilus. The sequence goes on along the minus strand of CAIYXP010000345.1, from coordinate 3,598 downwards.
GCATCGTGAAGCCGAGTCGCTCCATTTCCTTGGCGACATGGACCATTTCGTCCAGCGAAGGAGTAATCAGTCCGCTGAGTCCAATCATATCGGCATTTTCATCACGGGCGGCTTGCAGGATTTTGTCGGCTGGAACCATCACACCCATATCGACCACATCGAAGCCATTGCATTGCAGCACCACCCCGACGATGTTTTTGCCGATGTCATGCACATCGCCTTTCACGGTGGCGAGGATGATCTTGCCATTGGATTGGACTTCGCCAATCAAGGCTTTTTCTTCCTCCATGTAGGGCATTAAATAAGCCACAGCCTTTTTCATCACGCGGGCGGATTTGACCACTTGCGGCAGGAACATTTTGCCCGCGCCAAAAAGGTCGCCGACCACATTCATGCCATCCATCAATGGACCTTCAATCACATGCAAGGGCCGTTCTACGGTTTGCCGAGCGGCCTCGGTATCGGCATCAATGAATTCGTCGATGCCTTTCACCAGCGCATGTTCCAGCCGTTTGCCAACCGGCCATTCCCGCCAAGCCAAATCTTCTTTTTTCTCGGTTTGCCCACCGCCAGCGCGGTAGTTGTCTGCGATTGCCAACAAGCGTTCGGTGCCATCCGGCCTGCGGTTAAGAATCACATCCTCCACGGCATCGCGCAGTTCGGGGGGGATTTCGTCATAAATTGCCAATTGTCCGGCATTGACGATACCCATGGTCATCCCGGCTTTGATCGCATGGTAGAGGAACACGGCATGAATGGCCTCGCGCACCGGGTCATTGCCCCGGAATGAGAACGACACATTCGACACACCGCCCGAAATCAGCGCATGGGGCAGGGTGGCGGTGATGCGCCGGGTGGCTTCGATGAAATCAACGCCATAATTATTATGTTCTTCGATGCCGGTGGCGACGGCAAAAATATTGGGGTCGAAAATAATGTCTTCCGCCGGAAAACCGATGCCCGTTAGCAAATGATAGGCTCGAGTGCAGATTTCCACCTTACGCGCCTCGGTGTCGGCTTGGCCTTGTTCATCAAAGGCCATGACAATCACTGCCGCCCCATAACGACGGGCCAGTTTGGCGTGATGCAAGAAGGCTTCTTCGCCTTCCTTCATGGAGATGGAATTGACAATGCCCTTGCCTTGGATGCATTGCAAGCCTGCTTCGAGAATGTCCCATTTGGACGAGTCCAGCATGACCGGCACACGGGCAATGTCGGGTTCTGCGGCAATCAGGTTGAGAAACCGCACCATGGCCGCTTTTGAATCCAACATGCCTTCGTCCATGTTGATGTCGATGATTTGAGCGCCGTTTTCGACTTGTTGCCGCGCCACATCCAAGGCTTGTTCATATTGCTCTTCACGGATCAATCGGCGGAACAGCGCGGAACCCGTCACGTTGGTACGCTCGCCGACGTTGACGAAGAGTGAATCTGGCCCGATATTCATCGGTTCCAAACCCGCTAGGCGGCATTGCGGTTGAATGTCTGGAATTTGCCGGGGCGGGAAGTGTTCCACGGCATCATGTATGGCCTTGATATGCCGAGGCGAGGAACCGCAACAACCGCCGATGATGTTAAGAAAACCATTCTCCGCCCAATCGGCGACTTCCTTAGCCATGGCTTCCGGGGTCAGATCATATTCGCCGAATTCGTTGGGCAAACCCGCATTGGGATGGGCAGACACATAACAATTGGCAATGCGGGAAAGTTCTTCGACATATTGGCGGAGCTTGTCCGGGCCTAAGGCGCAGTTGAAACCAAAGGAAACGGGTTCGACATGGCGCAGCGAATTCCAGAAAGCTTCGGTGACTTGTCCCGACAAAGTGCGGCCCGACGCATCGGTGATCGTGCCGGAAATCATCACAGGCAGTTTGAACCCATGATCCTCAAAATATTTTTCCACCGCAAAGACTGCAGCCTTGGCATTCAAGGTGTCGAAAATGGTTTCGATCATTAGAATGTCCGCGCCCCCATCCACCAATCCTCTGGCGGCTTCATAATAGGCATCCACCAACTCGGCAAAACTAACGTTGCGGAAGCCCGGATCGTTGACATCAGGTGACATGGAAGCAGTGCGGTTGGTCGGGCCGATGACCCCGGCGACGAATCTTGGCTTGGCTGGGTTTTTGGACTCAAATTCATCGGCCACTTGGCGGGCCAGCTTTGCAGAGGACACATTGATTTCGTAGGCCAATTCTTCCATGCCGTAATCGGCCATGGCGATGCGGGTGGCGTTAAAGGTGTTGGTTTCCAGAATATCCGAACCCGCTTCCAAATAAGCCCGTTCAATGGCTTGAATAATGTGGGGCTGGGTCAGTGAGAGTAGATCGTTATTACCTTTAAGGTCACGCGGCCAGTCTTTGAAACGCTCACCCCGATAATCCTTTTCCTCCAGCTTGTAGGTCTGGATCATCGTGCCCATGGCCCCATCCAAAAATAGAATGCGTTCCGCTAGGCGCTGTTTAAAAAGCTTGGTGCGTTGGTTTAAGTTGTTCATTTCGGATACTCTTCTTTGGTATTGCGTTAAGCGCTATTGACAATGAAGGTATTTTAACAGGGTATTGCTAAGTGCTTAACTGTTTCAAGATCAAGGTTTGATGAATTTATTATAGTTTTAAAAAAAAGCCGCCTAGATCGGCGGCTCGTAGCATTTCACGGTTGTCAGTGGAATGAAATTTTTTGCTTGAAGCTTAGTTTGCAAAAGGGTTTGCATTTTGCAAAAGACGAGAACCTGTGTGAGCCATGCCCAAGGATGAACGGAGGGCCAATCGCTGCGAGGGCGGTGTTGGCTTAAGCCTGGGGGGAGACATGCCAAAAAAAACCGCCCTTGCGGGCGGTATTTATTTCGTAGTCGCCTACGAAGAAATTGGTATGAAGCCTTATTAAATAGCTGCTTGAGCCATTTGCTTCTGTTTGCGCTTGATCTGATAGCCCACCATGCCAAAGCCGAGCAGCATCATGGCGTATTCTTCGGGTTCAGGGACTGGGGCTGCAATTGTGCCAAAGGCTCTGTAGTTGCTAAATCCGTTCGGTAAGCCCTTAAGTTTGAAATCATTGGTTCCAACAGTCGAGCCAAAATCGAATACTAGGGAATTGCTGCCGAAGTGTACGGATAGATATTGGAACGAAGTCGGGTTGGTGAAAGTGGTTCCAAAGTTGGTCTTGCTGTCATTGTTGCCAGTTCCCGAGTCGATTTGACCAACCAGGTTAGGCAATGGACTTGAAGACGCGCCAAACAGTTCTGGAAGCTTGGCTTGGATCTTGTCTGCGCTTTGTCCGCCGAAATAATCATTTGGCTTGGTGATCCACTTGATACCCACAGCGCTGGTGTCTGCAACGTAAGTTATCGTGTTGCCGCCCACTCCTAATTGAAACGGGGAAGAGGTTGGGGTAATGGTAGTGATGACGGAACTGGGCGGCGCGGCAAAGGCTACCGGAGCAGTTAGAGTCGTTGTGATGACAGCAGCGGCTAATAATTTCAATTTCATCTGTTTCTCGACTTTGGCCTTTTTACGCCACTGCCACGAGTTGATCCAGCAAGGCATCCCAGTCACGGCAGGATAATTCCAACCGGTCGCCGCCGGTTTTGGAGTTGACG
>CAIYXP010000344.1 GCA_903930145.1 uncultured Methylococcaceae bacterium | reverse complement strand
TTACCAGCCTTGAATGGCGTTACATGGAAGCCCATAGAAGATAATACCAAAACCCATTTATCAACACCAAGTTCATTCGATTCAATTCCCTTAATTCAAAAAATACAATATATCCCATTTTGGATTTCGGTAGCTCCTATTTGGACTTTACCAGATCACTTCGATTTTCTACGTAGCCACGGAATCAAACGCATTGTTGCACTTTCGTCAACAAGTAGATTTGCCAAAGTTGATTCATCAAATCCATTCGAAAAGGATGTTGCCAGAAGACTGACTGAAGGTGAAGTTGAACTCCAAATATGGGCCAATTCAAATAATATCCAGTGGATTATACTAAGACCTACCCTCATATACGGTAATGGCTTGGATAGAAACATATCTTCCATTGCAAGTTTTATTCGAAAATTTGGCTTTTTCCCCCTTTTTGGTGATGCCGCAGGACTACGCCAGCCTGTACATGCCGAAGATGTTGCATCTTCTTGCATCACTACATTGTTGCAGCCTGAAATATCAAATCAAGCCTATAATATATCTGGTGGTGAAACACTACCCTACCGTGATATGGTTAAGCGTATATTCACCTCCTTAGGCTTAACTCCACGTTTGGTGAATATCCCTCTATGGTTATTTCAATTTTCGATTTCTTTTCTTCATATCTTCCCTCGCTTTAGGCATTTAACAACTGCAATGGCAGAGCGTATGAATCAAGATCTTTACTTTGATCATTCTGATGCTAAACATGATTTTGGTTATTCGCCAAGACCCTTTGACCCTATGGGCTGAATAAATATGTCAACTAGATTTAATACTCCAGAATTATTTAAGCATGTATTCCAATAAAGGATTGCGGAATAAAACGATCAATACTACCACTAACACGTATATTGCCAATGATTCAATCATTGCCAAACCTATGAATAAAGTTCGCATAATGGATTTTTCCGCCTCTGGTTGGCGAGAAAGTGCTTCAAGAGCCGCTGCGATAGCCTTCCCCATAGCTAAGGCTGGAAACATTACGCCTACGCCGATGCCAAGAACCGCTGCGGCTGTTGAAATTACTGTAAACCACGTCATGTCACTCATGAGTATTTTTGCCACTGCTAAGGATGAAATATTCGTAAAAAAACATAATTATCATAATTGATTGCATAGCCTTAACTATTTTCTTTGTCAACTTCTTTTTGCTGATGCAAATCTTGCGACTGCATTCCTCCTGCCACATAAATCAAAGCCAACATGCCAAAAATGTAGGCTTGCACAAGGGCTTCAATGACATGCAGCATTAGGAGTGGCACTGGCGCAAGGAAACCGGCCACCATTAATACCAACAATGCAGCCATTTCCAAACTCATCATATTGCCAAAAAGTCGTATTGCCAGAGCAATTGTACGGGTAGCTTCGCTGATCAGATGAAATGGAAGGAGAATTGGGCTGGGCGTCAAATAATGTCGCAAATAGTTTTTCAGTCCTTGGGATCTAATACCGAACCAGTGAACGGAGAAAAATAACAATATCGCCAAGGCCGAGGTTTGGGATATGTCGCGGGTAGGCGAATCTAGGCCCGGAACCAAGCCGATCAAATTGGCCAATGCCAGATAGACCCAAAGAGTTCCAATAAACGGTAATAACGTTTTGGAATGTTGTGGCGCGGCGTTGGCTATTGCAGCCTCTATTGATGAAACTATGCCTTCAACCGCAGTTTGAAGGTAGCTTGGGTGAGTTCGGCTCTTTCTTGTCGAAATCCATGATAGAAGTCCAAGTAAAGCCATAATTCCCCATGTAGTCGCCACAGTGAGGGTAACCTGTATTTGCCCAATCGCGAACAATTGTGCAGAATTCAGATCATTGCCCATCAGTTACTCTCTCACGAAAAGATAGACATTGACACCACCGATCACTATGCCCAAGGCGATAAGACTTAAGGTCCAGCGCATGGAATAGCCTTCCAAAAGGCCGTCAAACCAACGACCCATGTAAGCCCCAATTACCACTGGCAATACAAACAACAAACCCAAAGTGCCTACATAAACCGTTTGTGCAAGAAGAGTCGGACGGTCAAGGTCAGCCTGTTTCATACGCCTGGCTTGGTTTTCCACTTTTTTTCGGAATTCTGCTTCCTGTTTTTTCATTCCCCTACCCTAGAACTGTTTTAGTGTGCCTAGTAGTAATATAACTTAAATTTACCATTGGTGGTTATAAAAAAACTCCGAAGCCAATGGGGGGCGGCTTCGGAGCCATATAGACCCGACTGGGGGAAGTCGGGGTATCTCGCCACTCAGGGAGTCAGAGCGGCAGGCATCGTTTCCGACACCTGACAGTTAGAACCTAATCCCCCCAACAAAGTTCATTTTCCGCTTTCTTCCACCCTAGGGCCAGTCACGAAAACCCTCGCCATGCCTGGCAAAAGCTCATATTCAAACGGGGCAGGCAAAAACTCCATCGGCCACTGCGGCGACACATCGACCAGAACAGGGGCATGTTGCACATAGTGGTGAAGATTCTCGATCCAGCAATGCTGGCGGTTCCAAACATCTTTGTTGAGTATAATCAATGCTTGGGAATGATCGTAAGCGGATGCCTTCCATATGACTAACAAAGCCGGATTGGAACAATTCCAAACTTCTGTAATGCTTTCTTCTTGGAACACTCGGTAATGACTTTTGATTAGATTGACCTCTCGGATGAAAGCAGTAATATCAACGTCGGTCTGTTCCCAATCTGACGGCTTAGTGTTTACTACATGCAAGGGCTTGGAAAATCCAAACTCAAAGCCCATCGGCATCATCACTCCCGCCGAGAACAGCGCAGAAAAAAGATAGCGTTGCTTGACTGCATCCAAATTTCCATGCTGTTCGGCATAGAGCCTAGGCGTGTCATGACTTTCTGCAAAACTGATTGATGGTGCAACATCTCTAGTCAGGTGGTATTGCTCCATCATCCATGGGCTGTCAAAATCCCACCACTTTGAACTATTAAATACCGCATCAAAACCGGCTTGAGCTGTCTGTCGGGTCTGTTCAGGTGAACAGCCTAGTGTTTCGGCGACAAACTTTGCATCAGGTTGAATTTTCTTGACATCTGTGATCAGGCGCTTCCAAAAATTTGGAGGAATCTGGTATGCCGCATCGCAGCGAAAACCCTTGAAGCCCAGATCTAGCAAATAACCGACAATATCCCGACAATATAGATACAAACCTTCTGCGTCGCCAGAGTGATGATGGTCGAATTGAGCCAAATCGCCCCAAACGACCTTTTGTCCGTCGTGCATGCAATATGGATTTGCGATGCGGCCATTTTCCTTTACAAACCACTCAGGGTGCTTATGAAGGAGTTCGGAATCATACGCACAATGGTTGATGACCAAATCAATCATCATCCCTAGGCCCACCTTTTCCGCCTCCGCAATCATCGTGCGAACTTGGTCTTCCGGCGATTGCTTGCCGGTGGAACATAACACAGGGTTTATCGCAAAATAATCAGCGATGGAATATAGGCTGCCAGAAGAACCGAGCTTTTGAATTGGATTGACAAAAATCCAATTGAAACCCATTTCGGCAGCACCGATGAGATGGGTGTTCCAGTCTTTAAACGGCCCTGCCAACAAAGGGAAAAGATTGTAAATACGCATAGTGATTCCTTATTTCTCGCGTATAAAATCATAAATGTTCAGATAATCCTGCCCTGGGTTTTTCCACGAATAATCGCTGCGCATGGCATTCTTGATTGTTTCGCGGAAATGCTCGGGGAACTCGTAATAGCAGCTTATCGCCCTGCCCAAAGCTGACTCCAAACCCGCCTCGTCATAGTCTCTGAACACATAGCCATTACGCTCATGCAACGGCCTCCAAGAAAAGTCCTTGTCGATGACGGTGTCCGCCAGTCCTCCAACTTCGCGAACAACCGGCACTGTGCCATAGCGCAATGCAATCAATTGGGCCAAACCACATGGTTCAAACCGGCTGGGAACAATCATCATATCGGCACCGGCATAAATCAGATGAGACAATTCCTCGTTGAAGCCAATTTCAATGTGGCAATCCGGGTTGTCATTAAGCTGGTGCTTTAAACTCCAGAAGTAATTGTTAATTTGACCTTCTGGACTGGAACCCAGCAGCACGAATTGTCCGCCTCTGTGCAACGTATAAAAGATGGCATGGCGAATCAATTCAAGCCCTTTTTGCGGGTCCAATCGGCCTACAAAAGCGACTATTGGTTTCTCGTTGTCGGCCAACATCAACCGTTGGCGCAAGGCCCGTTTGTTATCGTATTTGCCTTCAATATTATCGACGGTGTAGCGAACTGGAATGTGCGGATCAATTTCTGGATTCCAAATCGAATAATCCACTCCATTGACCACTCCGCCAAACTTGCGGTGGTGAATGTGCAAGGTCGGCTCAAGTCCAAAACCCTGACCTAAGTCTTTGGCTTCCATGGCATGGTGCGGCGAAACAGTGGTGACAAAATTGGAATAGACGACGCCAGCCTTCATGAGGTTCAAGGCTTGCAGATGTTGATTATCGCGCAGACGGTCATAGTGATAATAATATTCCGGGCGGTTCAATCCGGTCGCTTGCAGTATCTGCGCACCCGTCACGCCTTGATGCTTGAAGTTATGGATGGTGAAACAGACTCTCGGATGGTGCATCCCTAGGTGTTGGTAAATCTCAAATAAAAAAACCGGCGCCAAAGCAGTCTGCCAATCATGACAATGGATAATATCCGGGTTTTTACCCGTTTTCCAAATGAACTCCATGGCTGCCCGCGTAAAGAATGCAAAACGCAAGGCATCGTCTTTGAAACCGTAGACAGAACCACGATTGAAGAAATTATCTTGGGAATGGGGTTCGATGAAAAAGCACTTGCGCCCATGCACGAAGCCAAAGAAAACTGTGCAGTGGATAGCACCTTCGAACCAAGGCACCCAAAGATCATTGTAGGTTTCACAAAGCCCCCAGATATGGTCATACCTTAGGCAGTCGTATTTGGGTAAGATAATCTCGACGCTGTTTCCGCGAATCTCCAATTCATTGCTCAAACCGTAAACGACATCGGCCAACCCGCCCACCTTCGCGACTGGCGACAATTCGGGACAAATTTGGATGATGTATAAATGCGGAATGGTCGGGCCATCGTAACGGTGTTCTGCCTCTGGTGCTTGGTAATATTCGGTCACGGGCTCAGACTCCGGCTGGTGATGATGATGCTCGGAAGTCGCCTCTGTTGCAACTCCCTGTTCAACTGGTGGAGTAACGTCGGCATCTTCGATCGCCTCATTCGCACCCAAGAACAACTCAAACTGGGATTCCACATCCCGAAGCAATTCCCGTTTTGAAATTTCGTCTTCGCTGACTTCAGTGGGCAATGCGGGCAAACCAGACACGAAATCCGATTCTGAGGGGATGGGACGATCGGCAGTTTTCACGGAGGTTTCACGAGCCAATGATGACTTTGCATCGGCGGACTTGACCGGACTTTCACCCCCCTTGACCGCTCGGCCGGCGGGGGGAGTTCCCAGTTTAGCCTCATCGCTTTTGGCGGGATTGGGCTTTTCCTCGGCCTTGGCCTGAGTTTCAACAGTGCTTGTTGGGGCTGGATTCACCTTCGGCTCGGATTTTGTTGCCGCAGGTTGAATTGCAGACTTGACTTCTGCCTCTTTATTGCCTGTCAACTCAAGTGGTTCCGCTGTATTTTTCTGCACATCTGTGCTCGGTGATTTCTTATTGACCATGTCTATTCCAGTTGGATGGGATGATTAAAAAGTTGATGGTAGTTTAAGCCATCTTCCCGTCGCTGCAAGAGAGAAATCATTTTTCATGCGCAAGTAATCCTCGCATGATTCACGATAAACTCTTCGTCGCCACTTCGTATACGTCCTTGGAAATCCCTTCGCTCAAGGCAATACGCTGCAACTGTTCTCGCATGAGATTCTGGCGAACCTCGTCGTAGCGCCGCCAATGCGTCAATGCCCCTACCATGCGCGCAGCTATCTGGGGATTGACTGCATTCAGGGCAATGACTTGATCGCCAAGGAAACGGTAGCCATTACCTTCTGAAGAATGAAAATTGACCGGATTGCTCTGGCTAAATGCCCCTACCACCGAGCGCACCCGGTTAGGTGTGCTTAAATTGAATGCAGGGTGCTTCAATAGGCTCTGGACTGTGTCCAATGTACTTGGCAAAAGACAGGAAGACTGTAGTGCAAACCATTTGTCTATGACTAAATCTTCAGCTTTCCATTGGGCGTAAAACAAATCCAAACAGGCTGGTTTTTCGCGGTTTCGGCTGTTGACTATGCACGACAGTGCGGCTATTTGGTCGGTCATATTTCGCGCATCACGGAACTGTCGGACGCAAAGCTGGTTGACCGATTCCGTATCCAATTCGGACAAATAAGCAAGACAGACGTTTTTCAGCCTACGCCGACCGATGGACCCTGCATCGAACTGACCCGATTCATCCAAATGATTGACCTGGTACAACGCCATGAACTCGTCGGCTAGGTTTGTCGCAATTTCACGCTTCAGCCATTGGCGGGCAGCGTGGACAGCATCAGGGTCAATGACCCGCATCATGGCACTGACATACTCCTCGGAAGGCAGGGTTAGCAGTAGCGCGAGATAAGACAGATCATCCCACGGTCTGGACAATGCCTGACGAAAAGACTCAATGATATGGCTATCGGGCTTTTGTGGGCGCTCCCCTTCAATTATCTGCTCGACTAGATTTAAGATGATCCTGCTGGCTAAAGCTTGCCCCGCGTCCCAGCGGTTGAAGTGATCGCTGTCGTGAGACAGCAGGAACGCCAATTCATCGTAACTTAAGTGCTGATGAAGGCGCACAGGGGCCGAAAAACCCCGCAAAGCCGATATCACAGGTTTACTGGGGAGGTTGACGAAACGAAAGCTGTGCCGGGACTCCTTAAGCTCAAGCAGACGGGTTGGAGCCCCTGCCCCGGCTTCACCTTCCAGTTGCAAAGGATAATCGGAGCCGTCCTGAGCCAGCAATCCCAATTTGAAAGGGATGTGCAGGGGATCCTTGACCAACTGACCCGGTGTGGGGGGGCAATTTTGCCTTATCGTCAAATCTAGGCACTGTTTCTTGGAATCGTATTCACTTTCAATAAATAACTCAGGTGTCCCCGCCTGGCCGTACCATCGCCGAAATTGACTTAAATCAATTCCGTTAGCATCCTCCATGGCACAGACAAAATCGTCACAGGTGACCGCCTGCCCGTCATGCCTGTCAAAATAAAGATCCATGCCCCTGCGGAAACCCTCCTTGCCTAGCAAGCAATGAATCATCCGCACCACCTCGGCACCCTTCTCGTAAACAGTCAACGTATAAAAATTGTTTATTTCTATGTAAGAATCAGGGCGAACTGGATGGGCTAAAGGACCTGAATCCTCCGCAAACTGGCGGGTACGCAAGACATTGACATCGTCAATGCGTTTTACCGGTCGTGAAGTACGGTCTGCGGTGAACTCTTGGTCGCGGAAAACCGTCAACCCCTCCTTTAAGCTTAACTGGAACCAGTCCCGGCACGTGATCCTATTGCCGGTCCAGTTATGAAAATATTCATGGGCAATGACACCCTCCACATTTTCATAATCGGAATCCGTGGCGGTGTCGGGCCGGGCCAGTACAAATTTAGTGTTAAAGATGTTGAGTCCCTTGTTTTCCATGGCTCCCATGTTGAAATGTCCGACGGCCACAATCATATATAAATCCAAATCATATTCCCTGCCATAAACTTCCTCATCCCAAGCCATGGCATGTTTTAATGACTGCATGGCATGGCTGCATTTGTCAATGTCATGAGGCTCCACAAAAATTTGCAGCTTGACCTCGCGACCCGAAACCGTGGCAAACACATCCTCCACGCGATCCAAACGACCCGCAACCAACGCAAATAGATAACTAGGCTTGGGGAAGGGGTCTTCCCATTTCACCCAATGGCGGTTGTTTTTAAGCTCTCCTGTGGCAATCTTATTGCCATTGGACAACATCACCGGATAACGTGACTTGTCGCCAATGAGGAGCACCGAATATTTAGCCATCACATCCGGGCGATCAGGGAAATAAGTGATTTTGCGGAACCCTTGCGCTTCGCACTGCGAGCAAAGCATATCCTTCGACAAATAAAGCCCTTCCAAGGCGGTGTTGGATTTTGGGTTGATGCGGGTCTCGATTTCTACGGTAAACACATCCATTTTAGGTGCGCCAGGAATTGTCAGAGTCTCCGCAGAGACTTCATACATACTCGTCGCCAATGGTTGTCCGTTGATTTTAAGCGATTCCAGCAACAAACCTTCTCCATCCAACACCAGAGGTGCGTTGTCATTCGGGCTTAACCGATTTTTTTGCAGGATGAGCCGCGAAGTCACTCGCGTAGCCTCTTCGTCCAGCAAGAAAGTCAATTCGATCTGTCCCACGATGTATTCTGGCGGTAAATAATCCTTAAGATGAATGGCTTGGGGGGTGGATTCGCGCATGGTCTCTTCGATTCCGGATGATTCTGGTTGGAGTAAGATGCTAAAAGATGCTAGTTTACCAATATGTATGCGGGAACTGGGCGAAACTAGAAAAAAATGATTCGACAAGAGTGATTGGCCTGCCCCTCACAGCCCTATTGCAAGACATTTGGGCAAGACTTTAACCCGTATGTAACATAGTCGTCATAGAATTACCCTTTTAATTTACAATTTGAGAAATTACAATGCCGGAAATCAACGTGCTCGTGGTGGAAGATGAGGAAGCCATACGAGAAATGCTAACACTGGTGTTGGAGCAATCCGGCTTCACCGTTAGCTCGGCAACTGATGCCCAGATGGCCACCCCCATGCTAGAAGGGAAAAAGCCAGATTTGATCCTGTTGGATTGGATGCTCCCTGGCATCAGTGGCGTGGATTGGGCTAGGAGGCTGAAAAAAGGCGAAAGCCATGGGGATATACCCATCATACTCGTCACCGCCCGGGGCGAAGAGGAAGACAAAGTCAGGGGGCTTGATGTAGGGGCCGACGACTATATCACCAAACCCTTTTCGCCGCGTGAACTGATTGCCCGCATTCGGGCCGTATTGCGGCGTACCGGTAAATTGGACAAGGGCGGCAAACTCGAATTGGGAGGGGTGACACTGGACACCGAACAGCACCGGGTCACCGTGGAAGAAACCGAATTGGCCGTTAGCCCCACGGAATTTCGTTTGCTGGAGTTCTTCTTGACGCATCCTGGAAGGGTTTACAGCCGCACCCAACTGCTCGACCAAGTTTGGGGGCGTAGCACTTATATTGAAGAACGCACGGTCGATGTGCATATCCGTCGTTTGCGCAAGATTTTGGCCGAACACCAACGCGAAAACTTGATACAAACCGTGCGGGGTTTCGGCTACCGATTTTCCGAGTCTTTATAAAGCATGAGAAGTCCTTGGCGAGCCGAATATTATTGGTTAATGTTGATCGCATTCATCGGCGTGTTCATTGGCAAAGTCACTGGCCTCTATCTAGTCAGTTTTTGCCTTTCAGCACTGGCCTACTTGGCACGGCATCTCTACCACATCAATCAATTGCTTGCCTGGTTGCGTAGCGGGGGCAAACTCCCACAAAGCAGCGGCATATGGGAAGAAATCTACTACCTCATTTACCGGTTGCGCCGCCGCAACAAAAGCCGGAAAAAACGACTGCTCGCCATGCTGGAACGCTTCCGCACTGCCACGGCGGCATTACCCGATGCCACCGTAGTGCTTGGTGCGAGGGACGAAATAGACTGGTTCAATGAGGCGGCAGAACGCCTACTGGGCTTGCGCAAGGGAGACATAGGCCAACAAATCGGCAATTTACTGCGCAATCCCAAATTCGTCGAATTTTTACACGCCAGCCATTACGACGCCACTGTGAACATTTCTTCGCCCGCCATTGACAAGGGGCAGTTGGAAATTCGCATCGTACCCTATGGTGAAGATTTACGCTTGTTGATTGCCCAAGACGTGACCCAGATTCGCTTTATGGAGAGGGTACGAAGCGACTTTGTCTCCAATGTTTCACATGAATTGCGCACGCCCCTTACAGTTTTGAGGGGTTATGTGGAAACACTGGGTGACTCCGATCAAGATTTGCCAGGACACTACCAGAAAGTATTTCGCCGCATGGAAGAGCAAACTTCACGCATGCAAAGACTCATTGACGGACTGCTATCCTTGACCAAACTGGAATCGGGGGCTCTAGCGCCCTCCAAGAGAGTGAATGTGTCATTATTGCTACAGAGTGTGCGAGACGAAGCGAGCCAACTCGCTTCAGACCGGCAAAAGCTGGATTTGCGCTTGGAATCAACTGCCGATCTTTTGGGAACTGAATCAGAATTGCGCAGCGCCTTTTCCAATTTGATCGTCAACGCATTAAAATATGCCTCGGAGGACGGAGCGGTTGGCATGTGTTGGCGTGATGACCCAATGGGGGCCGTTTTCGAGGTTGAAGACAACGGCTCGGGCATAGCCGAAGAACATATCCCACGCTTGACAGAGCGCTTTTACCGTGTGGATATGGGCAAAAGCGGGGGCAATAACGGAGTTGGCTTGGGTTTATCCATTGTCAAACATGTGATGACCCGTCATGAAGGCGAACTTAAAATTACCAGCACTTTGGGTAAAGGTAGTTGTTTTAGTTGTAAATTTCCTGAAAAAAGATTGTCAAGAGGAACTCAATTGTAAGCTTGCGTCAGAATTAAAAATGATAATTCTGCATTTTTTTCAAAAATTTTCTTCACAAGGGGTTTGCAAAGTCGGCGTAATGGCTATATCATGCAGACTGTTGTTAATTGCGTTAAATTTTGTTGCTAATTCGGTACAGGAGCACAACCATGATGAAAAAGCATATTTTTGCACTAGCCTTTAGTGGGCTCGCGGCATTCGCCACCGCTCAGGCGGCGGATGAATTCCAAGATGATCGTTTCTACGCCGCACCTTACGGCACCTACGTCCATGGAGGCGGCGATCGCAACTCCTTTGACGGTTGGGGCGGTGGTTTGGCGTTGGGTAAGATCATCAACGAATATTTCAACGTCGAAATCAAAGGTTTCTGGCAGCAGTTCAATGGCCGTCCTGATAGCATGCTAGGCTACGCTCATCAAGATGCCAGCCGTTATAATGCTGACTTCACCGGCGGTACGATTGATCTGCAATACTTCTTCTTCCGTGATGCCTTCTCCCCCTATGTGGTTGCAGGTATCGGTGGCATGAACACCAGCCAGCGTTATCCGGGCTTCGGCGCGGGAATACCGGCTGGTCATCCAAATGGTGGATTAGGAGCTATTGGATTGCTACCGGGGGCTGGGAATAGTGCAGGCGGTTCCACTGCATCGTTCATCTTTGAAACAGGCGTAGGCGCAACCTATGAAGTCCTAGACAACTTCCTGTTGCGTGCCGATGTACGTTACCGTTTGGACACTGCTCCTAGTTCCATTGATTCAAGAATCGGTCAAAATAGAAGACCTGACGTGTTCAACGACCTGCTGGTCAACGTAGGCTTCATGGTTCCGTTCGGCGACAAGCCCACCAAAATGGCGGCTGTGGCCCCGGTGGATGATTGCGCCACCAAAGACGACGACCATGATGGCGTGAACAATTGCGACGACAAGTGCCCAGGCACCGCCAAAGGCACGAAAGTCGACGAATATGGTTGCCCGATCAAGATTGAGTTGAAAGGCGTTAACTTTGAATTTGACTCCCCCGAATTGACCGCAACCGCTAAAGGTATCCTGAACAAGGTGGCCACCGACCTCAGCGTCTATCCGTTGAAGAAGACCATCGAAGTCAGAGGCTTTGCAAGCGAGGAAAAGAAAGAGCAAGCAGCCCATAACCTGAGGCTGTCACAGCGTCGTTCGGAGTCGGTTGTTGCTTATCTGAAATCCAAAGGCGTCGCCAACAAGATGATCGCCAAAGGATTCGGAACTGCATATCCGATAGCCGACAACTCCACTGAAGCGGGACGTATCAAGAACCGCCGTGTTGAATTGGTTTGGGTAGGCGAATAACACGCTCATCCGAGGCGGAGGGAACCGCCTGTTGATCTTTACAGAAGATACGCAAACCCGCTCTAGTAGCGGGTTTGTCGTTTTTTCGGCTTGAACAACAACTGGCATTCGCCCAATGCTACGACACTAAAC
>CAIYXP010000343.1 GCA_903930145.1 uncultured Methylococcaceae bacterium | reverse complement strand
TCTTTACCATCAACTCATTAGGGGTTTAATATGGCGCAAAGCAGTCAGAAATTTATAGCACGAAATCGTGCTCCACGCGTACAAATTGAATATGATGTGGAGCTATATGGATCAGAGAAGAAAGTTCAATTGCCCTTCGTAATGGGAGTAATGGCTGACCTGTCGGGTAATCCTTCAGAGCCCTTGCCACCCGTGAGTGAGCGCAAGCTGCTGGAAATTGATGTAGACAATTTCGATGAACGCTTAAAATCCATGAAGCCTAGAGTGGCTTTCCAAGTACCCAACACCTTGACTGGCGAAGGCAACTTGAATGTCGATCTAACTTTTACTAGCATGGATGATTTTTCGCCGGCAGCCATTGCCGCCAAGGTTGATGGACTGAAAGAATTACTGAATGCGCGAACCCAGCTTTCCAATTTGATTACCTATATGGATGGAAAATCCGGTGCTGAAGAGTTAATAGCCAACATTATAAAAGACCCTGCCCTGTTGCAAGCGTTAGCCTCAGCGCCTAAACCCACTGCAGATGCGCCAAAGGAGGAATAAACCATGGCTGAACTGGAAACCCAACAACAAGCCGAAGTCGGTTTGACCGAGGCAAGCGACTTTTCGTCACTTCTTAACAAGGAATTCAAACCCAAATCGGACCGCGCCAAGGAAGAGGTGGAATCGGCAGTTTCCACTTTAGCGCAATATGTGCTTAAGGGCGTTTCGACGGTGTCTGACGATGCCATCAAGAGTATTCAGTCGATTATCGCCGAAATCGACAGGAAACTGACTGACCAAGTCAACCTGATATTGCACAATCCTGAATTCCAAAAGCTAGAAAGTGCTTGGCGTGGCTTGCACTACATGGTGAACAATACCGAAACCGACGAACTCCTTAAAATTCGGGTCATGAATATTTCTAAAAAGGAATTGGCGAAGACCCTGAAAAAATTTAAAGGAACCTCATGGGATCAAAGTCCTTTGTTCAAGAAAATCTATGAAGAGGAATTTGGTCAGTTTGGTGGCGAACCCTTTGGTTGCTTGGTGGGGGATTACCATTTTGATCATTCGCCACCCGATGTCGAACTGTTACAACAAATCGCCCAGATTTCCGCAGCCAGCCATTGCCCCTTCATTTCAGGCGTATCCCCAACCACTTTGCAAATGGAGTCTTGGAGCGAACTGGCCAATCCTCGTGATTTAACCAAAATATTTTCAACGCCCGATTACGCGGCTTGGCGTTCCCTGCGTGAATCGGATGATTCCCGCTATATAGGCTTGGCAATGCCACGTTTCTTGGCCCGCCTTCCTTATGGAGAAAAAACCAATCCAGTCGATGAATTCGTGTTCGAGGAAGACACCTCGGGGGCCGATAGCAGTAAATATAGTTGGGCCAATTCCGCCTATGCGATGGCGACCAACATCAACCGCTCATTCAAACTTTACGGATGGTGTTCCAGGATCAGGGGAATTGAATCCGGTGGCGCAGTGGAGAATCTCCCGGTTCATGCCTTCCCGACCGACGACGGCGGTGTCGATATGAAATGCCCGACTGAAATAGCCATCAGTGACCGACGCGAAGCTGAACTGGCGAAGTCTGGCTTTATGCCGCTCATTCATAAGAAGAACTCCGATTTTGCTGCTTTCATCGGTGCGCAGTCTCTGCAAAAACCGGCTGAATATGAGGATCCAGACGCAACTGCCAACGCTAATCTTGCCGCCCGGCTTCCCTACTTGTTTGCGACTTGTCGCTTTGCGCATTATCTAAAATGCATCGTCAGGGACAAGATTGGTTCGTTTAAAGAAAGGGACGACATGGAGCGCTGGCTGAACAACTGGGTCAAACAATATGTGGATGGTGATCCCACTCGTTCTAGCGAGGAATCCAAGGCCAGAAAACCGTTGGCGGAGGCGGCAGTCATAGTGGAAGAGGTTGAGGGGAACCCCGGATATTACAGTTCCAAGTTTTTCCTCAGACCCCATTATCAACTTGAGGGTTTGACCGTATCCTTACGGTTGGTGTCAAAATTACCTTCGGCCAAAGGCGGCGGTTAATCCGGCTCTGGTCAGGTGACGTGAGCATAGGGTCTGTCCTTTGCAGTGCTGATCCAATGCATTTTTAAAATTTGAAAAGAGGAGTGAAGTGTTATGGCCGTAGACATGTTTATCAAAATTGACACAATCCCAGGCGAGTCAAAGGACGACAAACACAAAGGTGAAATCGATGTATTGGCTTGGAGTTGGGGTTTGACCCAGTCGGGTTCGTTCCATGTTGGTGGGGGCGGCGGATCTGGCAAAGTGAACGTTAATAACTTGTCATTCACCAAATGGATCGATATTGCCTCACCAGTCCTGTTGTTGGCCAGTAGCAATGGGGATCACATCCCAAAAGCTGTACTTGAAGTGCGTAAAGCAGGTAAATCAGCTTTGCCCTACATCATCATTACGATGGAGAAAATCATTGTCTCTAGCGTTTCCACCGGCGGCAGCGGAGGCGAAGACCGTCTCACCGAGAATGTCACACTGAATTTCGCCAAAGTGGCATTCAAATATGTTCAACAGTCTGACAAGGGATCTGAAGAAGCGAAGAAGGAATACAAATGGGATATCGAAGCCAATAAAGGCGATTGCAGTTGATAGTGTACTATCTGTAAAAATCCACGGAATCCGTCTGCGGGGTCATCCAAACCCCGCAGTCGGGAGAGGACTTAAAGGAAACCGGTCATTTTCCCCGTCATTGACTTGGGGTACGATTTATCCATTCACACCAGTGGGAAGTAGCCATCATGAAAGCCGAGCAAAATCTGCAACTGAGGGATCCGGAGGAATCCTTGGTTCAGTTACAGGATCAGGTGCGAAAAAATCCTGCAAATCCTAAGTTAAGAGTTTTCCTGTTCCAACTTCTTGCCGTCCTTGGACGATGGGAGCGGGCATTGACCCAATTGAACTTAGCAGGCGATTTGGATGATGCCAACCTTTTGATGGTTCAAACGTATCGCGAAGCAATCCTGTGCGAAGCTCTACGCGCCAAAGTGTTCGCAGGGGCAGCCACTCCATTGATTTTTGGCGACCCACAGCAATGGGTGGCCCTACTCGTGGAAGCTTTGCGACTGGATGCCCAAGGGCATTTTCAACAAGCCAAAGCTGTACGCGAACAGTCATTTGAACTGGCGCCTACCACTTCAGGCAAATTCAATGGCATGAGCTTTGAATGGATTGCGGATGGCGATAGCCGATTGGGACCAATCATGGAAGCGATTGTCAATGGACGCTATTATTGGATACCTTACCAACAAATCCGTACCGTTGAAATCGAACAACCAGCCGATCTTCGAGATGTCGTGTGGATGCCTGCACAATTTACGTGGGTCAATGGTGGCACTTCCAGCGGCTTGATCCCCACTCGCTACCCCGGGTCGGAAACCTCCAAAGATTCCATGTTGCAGTTAGCCCGCAAAACCGAATGGGAAGAAATAACCGAGGGATTCTTTCGCGGCATTGGTCAGCGGGTTCTGGCAACAGACATTGACGAATATGGCCTAATGGATGCCCGCCAAATCGAATTGACTGTCAAGGCAGCCTAATGGCGGAATTACTCCCGTCTGAACGATTGCAGCCTTCCTTGTTGGATCGTCTGTGCGACGATGATCCTGCCAACAGTAAAGAATCGCGTGAACAGCGCGTACTATCGGTAAAGCGGTTACGGCAAAGCGTACTCCGCGACATTGCTTGGTTGCTTAACGCAGTTTGTCTTGAATCGGTGCAGAGCTTGGAGAAATACCCCGAAGTGGCCCGATCTGTTTTAAATTTTGGCATACCCGATTTGTCAGGCCACACGCTTTCAACAGGCGATATTGATGCCATCGAGAAAAAGATACGCAAAGCCTTAATCGATTTTGAGCCACGCATCTTACCTAATACATTACGAGTAAAAGTCGTCAGTTCTGACGCATACAATCACAATGCGATGAATTTCGACATTGAAGGGGATTTGTGGATGCAGCCATTGCCGTTGCGTTTATATCTAAAGACGCAATTAGACTTGGAAACCGGCAATTTTGTCGTAGTGGATAACCCAGGGTAAGCCAATGGACCCTCGCCTATTGGATTATTACAACCGTGAATTGCGCCATTTGCGTGAAATCGGTGGCGAATTCGCCGGTGAATACCCGAAAATAGCGAGTCGGCTTGCGCTGGATAGTTTTGAATGCGCCGACCCTTATGTTGAGAGATTATTAGAGGGTTTTGCCTTTTTAGCGGCTCGGGTTCAACTAAAAATTGATGCGGAATTTCCGCGCTTCACCAGCCACCTGCTTGAATTCGCCTATCCCCATTACTTGGCCCCTACCCCGTCCATGGCGGTAGTGCAAATGCAGCCCGACACGACCGAAGCCAGCTTGGAGGAGGGGTTTCCAGTGCCTAGGCATACGCCGATGAGAAGCCAGATCGGCAAAGGGGAGCAAACAGCCTGTGAATACCTGACCGCACATGATATGACCCTCTGGCCGTTGGAGATCGTGGCAGCAGAATACCTGTCCAGCCCGGCTGGAATTTGTAACTTAGGCGTACCTGGCATTCCCGGTTTGAAGGCTGGCATCCGCTTGCGTTTACGCACCACTACGGGGCAGGCTTTTAGCCAATTAGCCGTGGATACCCTACCCATTTTCCTGAGGGGTGGCGGTGGGTTGCCGGTTCAACTGTATGAGCAGCTACTAGCCAATTCGATTGCCATAGCAGCTTTACCGACGAAGAAAGACAATGTTTGGTGCGAATTAATTAGCCCTAAGCCCATTCGAAAGCTTGGTTACGAAGATGATCAAGCATTACTTCCGTTTGGCCCACGTTCGTTCCAAGGTTATCGTCTATTGCATGAGTATTTCGCATTCCCAGACCGGTTTTTGTTCGTCGAATTGAACGGCTTGGGAAAGGCAGCCAAACGCTGCGGTGATAGCGAGATGGATCTAATCATTTTGCTAGATAAGATGCAACCCAAGTTGATCAACGCATTGGAACCTAGCCAATTTGCACTATGCTGCGTACCCGTCATCAACCTGTTTTCGCGGCGTGTGGACAGGATTCATTTGACCCAACTGGAATCGGAATACCATGTCATCCCTGACCGGACCAGACCTTTGGATTTTGAAGTCTACGAGTTGTCTGAAGTCGTGGGTTTTGGGGCTAATCAAAATGAAGAACAAGTATTCCACCCATTTTACGGATCGAATAGCGGATACCGTCATCGTGACGAAAATGCTTACTATACGATTGAAAGACGGAAACGTTTGCTATCCGCCAAGCAACGCCGTCAAGGCTTACGATCCAGTTATGTGGGTTCGGAAACTTACCTATCTTTAGTGGATGCCAAGGAAGCGCCTTACCGGGGTGATTTGAAACAGCTAGGCATGAAGGCGCTATGCACAAACCGTGACTTGCCCTTGCATATGCCAGTTGGGCAGGGCGCTACGGATTTCAGCTTGATTAGCGGTGCGCCTGTGCGCTCCATCCGCTGCATTTCCGGCCCGACCCGGCCAAGGCCATCCATGGCGGGGGGGCATGCAACATGGAGGCTCATCAGCCATTTATCACTCAATTACCTGTCGTTGATGGATTCCGATAAACAACAAGGGGCGGCTGCATTGCGCGAATTATTAACGCTTTACAGCGACCCCAATGATGATGCAGTGCGCAAGCAAATTGAAGGTGTCCTATCCACCCATACCAAGAATGTCGTCAGGCGCGTTGATGCCGTCGGTCCCATCGTGTTTGGGCGAGGAATCGAAGTGACCGTTAAATTCGAGGAATCAGCCTTTGAGGGAGGCGGTGCTTTTCTGCTCGGTGCTGTGTTGGATCACTTTTTTGCGCGCTATGCATCACTCAATACATTCACTGAAACGGTCATTACCACCGCCGACCGTGGGGAGATCATGAGATGGCCGATCAGGATCGGGCGACGCCATACGCTTTAATCGATCTCCTAAAGGCAGAACCTTGGCGCTTCGATTTTTATCAGGCGATGCGCCTGATTGAATGTCGTAACCCCGACAAGCCTAGGTTAGGCAAATCCATCAAAGCCACCGACGATCCTATCCGGCTGGGTGAGGTGGTGGAAATGGATTTTGCACCGAGTGCGTTGTCCTCGTGGGAAGCTGGCAAGGAAGGCTACCCTGACAGATTGCTGGTGCGATTTCTAGGCTTGTTCGGCCCGAATGGACCCATGCCCTTGCATTTGACGGAATATGCCCGCGACCGCGCACGCAATAGCAATGACCACACTCTGACCCATTTCGCTGACATTTTTCATCATCGCATTTTGTGCTTGTTTTATCGAGCTTGGGCAGAATCTCAGCCGACGGTGCATTATGACCGTGTTGGAAAAGGGGCCGAGGAGGATCGGTTCAGCGGCTATTTGGGATCATTTTTTGGCATAGACGCGGTTTCACTTCGTAACCGTGATGCCATGCCCGACCAGGCCAAGTTGCATTTCGCGGGGCATCTGTCTTGCCAAACCCGCCACGCCGACGGTTTACGCGCCATCATCGCGGAGTTTTTTGGCATAACCACGACGATTGTCGAGTTTGTCGGCGAATGGATGGACATCGCACTGCATGAGCAAACCCGCTTGGCAATGCATGAACAAGCCGGACGCCTAGGGCTCTCCACTGTGCTAGGGGCGAGTGTGTTTGGTTGCCAACACAAATTTCGCATCGTGCTAGGCCCGATGGATATGCGGCGCTATCGGGGGCTACTGCCCGGACGGTCAGGCTTGACTGAACTGGTCGCCGTCGTGCGAAATTATATCGGCGATGAATTAGTGTGGGATGTAAACCTGATTCTTCGCAGACAAGACATACCCCCGCTAAAATTAGACGGGGGCACGGAACTGGGCTGGACAAGTTGGTTAGGCAATAAAGCTGAAGGGGCCGATGCCGACGATTTGACATTAAACCCTTATTTCCAGTTTAGGGCTGCTGACTAGGTACTGACTTTAACACTTCATCTACATCATCGGAGACGGGGAAACGCTGCAATGACTGAAATCAATCGCGCCAAGCTGTTCGGAAAACTTAACCGGGTTTGTTATAAAAGCATAGAAAGTGCCACCGTATTTTGCAAACTACGTGGCAATCCTTATGTAGAACTGGTGCATTGGTTTCACCAGATACTCCAATTGCAGGATTCCGACCTGCATCGTATCGTCAAGGCATTCGGCATAGATACGGCGCGTTTGGCCAAAGACCTCACCGAGTCATTAGATAGGTTGCCAAGCGGCGCAACCTCCATTGATATGTCCTCGCATGTGGATGACGCAGTTGAACGTGGTTGGGTTTATGGCACCTTGATGTTCGATGAAAGCCAAGTGCGTAGCGCCCATCTTATCGTCGGCATGTTGAAGACGAAGGAACTGTGCTACCAACTGCTGGCCATCTGCAAAGAATTTGACAAGGTCAAGGTCGATACACTCATCGACCGCTACAACGAGGTTGTCGGCGGGTCGCCGGAAGAAGGCTTGTCTACAACCGACGGTTCGCAAGTGGGCGGCGGGGCGGTTCCTAGGGGAGCGGCAGGGGCCATGTCCCCGGCTAATTTTGGCGGGCGCATATTTTGGCATTGATGACAATTTCCTACGCGACCGGGATGGCCATGCCCGACCGGGCAAAACTGCATTTCGCTGGGCTTCTCTCTTGCCAGACCTGCCATGCCGAAGGTTTGCGCCAAATCGTCGCGTATTTTTTCAGCATAGCCACAAGAATTCTAGAGTACGTCGGCGAATGGATGGAAATCTCGCTGCGCGAGCAAACCCGCTTGGGGATGCATGACTGAGCAAAAATTCGATCTTATTTCATATTAATCAACGGATACGGGGGTAAACTGCAATGACTGGCATCAACCGCGCCAAAGCGTTTGGCAAACTTAACAAGGTTTGTTATAAAAGTATTGATAGTGCTTGGACGTTCTGCAAAGTGCGGCGCAATCCCTATGTGGAACTGGTGCATTGGATACACCAGATACTCCAGTTGCAGGATTCCGATTTGCACCGTATCGTCAATGCATTTGGCATAGATCCGTCGCGCTTGGTCAAGGACTTGACCGAGGCTCTGGATCGCTTGCCACGCGGATCCACCACCCTATCGGATCTTTCCTCCCATGTGGAGGACGCAGTCGAGCAAGGTTGGGTTTACGGCACCCTATTGTTTGGGGAAAACCAAATACGCAGTGCTCATCTTATCGTTGGCATTTTGAAAACTAGGGATTTGCGCAACCAACTCTTGGCCATATCCAAGGAATTCGAAAAGGTTAAGGTCGATACCCTCACTGATAAATACAACGAGGTCGTCGGCGGTTCACCGGAAGAAGGCTTGTCCACCACAGATGGTTCGCAAGTGGGTGGCGGGGCGGTTCCTGGTGAAGCATCAGGAGCGATGTCCCCGGCGGCGATGGGCAAACAAGAGGCGCTCAAGCAGTTCACCGTCGATCTGACCGAACAGGCCCGATCCGGCAAGATGGACCCCATCGTCGGGCGCGATGAGGAAATCCGCCAAGTGATCGACATATTGATGCGTCGCCGCCAAAACAACCCCATCCTGACTGGCGAGGCCGGTGTCGGCAAAACCGCCGTAGTGGAAGGTTTCGCCCAGAAAATCGTCGCGGGCGATGTGCCTCCGCCGTTGAAAGAAGTGTCCTTGCGAACCTTGGATGTCGGTTTGCTGCAAGCCGGGGCCAGTATGAAAGGCGAGTTCGAGCAGCGTTTGCGCCAAGTCATCGAAGAAGTCCAAGCCAGCCCAAAACCCATCATTTTGTTCATCGACGAAGCACATACCTTAGTTGGCGCAGGCGGTGCGGCGGGGACCGGCGACGCGGCAAACTTGTTGAAACCTGCTTTGGCGCGTGGAACCCTGCGCACAGTGGCAGCGACCACTTGGGCCGAATACAAAAAACATATTGAAAAAGACCCGGCGCTGACTCGCCGCTTCCAAGTGGTACAAGTCAATGAGCCTAGCGAGGAAAAAGCCATCCTGATGATGCGTGGTGTGGCCTCGGTGATGGAAAAACACCACAAGGTCATGATCTTGGACGAAGCTTTGGAAGCGGCAGTCAAGTTGTCGCACCGCTACATCCCCGCCCGTCAATTGCCGGATAAATCTGTCAGCTTGCTGGATACCTCCTGCGCCCGTGTCGCCATCAGCCAGTTTGCCGTACCCGCCGAAGTGGACGATTGCCGCAAGCGCATATCCGCTTTGGAAACCGAATTGGAAATCATCGCTAGGGAAAAAGCCGTGGGCATGGACACCGCCAAACGGGAGGAAACCGCCAACGAAAAACTGGCCGCTGACAAGGAACAGCTAGTGACCTTGGAGGCGCGATGGAATGCTGAAAAGGATCTGGTGGAAAAAATTCTCGATCTGCGCGGCAAACTGCGGGAAGGCGGCAAGCCAGTCGATGCTGAAACCGCCGCACCAATGGGTGAGGCTTCTGCATCCAACCTCCCCCTTGAGGGGGATGGTCAGGGCGAGGGGGAAAGGCAAAAGCAGTTGGAAGAACTCACCACTCTCCAAACCCAACTCCACGAACTGCAAGGCGAAACCCCGCTGATCCTGCCCAGTGTCGATGCCATTGCCGTTGGTTCGGTGGTGCAAGACTGGACCGGAATCCCGGTGGGCCGCATGGTCAAGAATGAAATCGAAACCGTGCTGAAACTAGCCGATAACTTGGAACAGCGCATCATCGGCCAGCGCCATGCCTTGGACATGATTGCCAAGCGCATTCAAACTTCTCGCGCCGGCTTGGACAACCCCAACAAACCCATTGGCGTATTCATGTTGGCCGGCACGTCAGGCGTAGGCAAAACCGAAACTGCCTTGGCCTTGGCTGAAACCCTGTACGGTGGCGAGCAAAACGTCATCACCATCAACATGAGCGAATACCAAGAGGCGCACACCGTCTCCACACTGAAAGGCGCTCCTCCCGGTTACGTCGGCTATGGCGAAGGCGGGGTGTTGACCGAAGCCGTGCGCCGTCGGCCTTATTCCGTCGTGCTGCTGGACGAAGTGGAAAAAGCCCACCCCGATGTGCATGAGATTTTCTTCCAAGTTTTCGACAAAGGCTGGATGGAGGACGGCGAAGGCCGGGTTATCGACTTCAAAAACACGCTTATCCTGCTGACCACCAACGCCGGCACGGAGATGATCGCCAACCTGTGTAAAGACCCAGACCTAATGCCAGAACCCGAGGGCATCGCCAAAGCCATCCGCGAACCCTTATTGAAGGTATTCCCCCCTGCCCTATTAGGCCGTTTGGTCGTCATTCCGTATTACCCACTCAACGACGAAATGATCGGCATGATCGCACGCCTGCAATTGGGCCGCATCAAAAAGCGTATTGCAGAAAGTCACAAAGTACCGTTTACTTATGACGACGAAGTGATTAAATTAATAGCCAGCCGCTGTACGGAACTGGAAAGTGGTGGGCGCATGATCGACGCAATTCTCACCAATACCGTATTACCGAAGATTAGTGAGGAATTTTTGATTCGGATGATGGAAGGGAAGCCCATAGAGAAAGTCCATGTCAATGTCGTGGATGGAGAGTTTGGGTATGGGTTTGAATAGATAATGTAGGGTAGAACTAGGGATGGGTTCCGCCGAAAGTTGCCGACTCGTCGTATCCCATTTGGCGGATCAGATCCCTGTATCCGCCTTACGGCCATATTTTTCAAATATCTATTGGAAACCAAAATCAAATTAGGCGCATACAGCAAGACACACAAATTACAAAACCTTTTTGAAGAACTAATTGCCAATATGGGATTCAGGACGGACAAGAGCCAATATTTCATGGCTCTACAAGTCATCACCGTTTGTACGGAAGAATACCGATACAATTTTCTAAGCAATAGATAGAGGAGGGGCGACTAATAAATTAACGATATTTAAACTTTTTCTGCATAAATCATGATAGATCTGATTAAACATTTTTTTGGAGGTTTTACAAATGCCAATAATCACAAAGACTGTCTTTTGGTATGGACAAAATATCACTGTAAATGTAAATGTAACAGGGAACTTTGCTTACTCGGAGATTGATGAAAATATAATTGTCGAAACAGTTTTAACAGGTACAAAGGCATTACATAATACCTCTAAAGCTAATGGTGCTACACAAGGTGCTATTGGTTATATACACAATTATGCCGAAAATAAACTTTGGCTAGTGACAGCTTTGGATTCGATGCAAAGGACTATAACCATTACAAAGCAAGGAAAAGTAAACGGTGGTAGTCACAACTTTTAAAACAAATTGAAATCCCATAGCTTTGAGGCTGGTCTTGTTTGCCGTAGCCCAGTATAGGATGTGTATAAGATTTTATCGTTTTCCCAGATGGAAGGAATCCCTTTCCAGCAATGGTGGGTAAGCAATAAGTCGCTTGTCCACCTATTTTTCATTCGGTAAATTTGCACTCATAAGACCGTATATTGATTACCTTGTAAAGGTACGCAGCGTGTCCTTACATAGTTTTCGTAATGATCTTTATCACTATTGCGGGTGAACAATGAACCGCCATGAACGCCGTGCCGCCGAAAAGCTCATTCGCAGCGGCAACCCAAAAAACCTATCTGGTTTGCTCAATTCCGCCATCCAGGCTCACCAATCCGGGCGACTGGAAGAGGCGGAGTCTGTTTATCGACTGGTTTTGCAAGCGCTGCCCCAGCAACCCGATGCTTGTCATTATCTGGGGGTTTTGCTCCATCAGCACGGGCGCAGCGAAGAAGGCATTGACTACATCATGCGGGCACTTAGCGAGAATCCCCATTATGTCGATGCCCAAAATAATCTGGGCAATGTTTACAAGGAAACGGGCGATGCGGCAAAGGCTGAACAGGCATACCGCAAAGTGCTTGCATTGGTTCCTAATCATTTCGAAGCATTGAACAATTTGGGGATAGTCTTGGGAGACTTGGAAGCCTTTGAAGAAGCGGAACAATCCCTAAAGCAGGCCATTCGCTTGCAACCCAACCGGGCTGATTTCCTGCAAAATCTTGGCAGTGCTTATTTCAAAAAAAAGGACTATTCAAAATCCGCCGAGGCATATCGTAAATCCATCACCCTCAAGCCTAATGAAGCTGAAGCTTATCACAAACTCTGGCGGACGCTTTATATTGCCAAAGAATTTGATGAAGCGGTAAAAGTTTTACGGCAGTGGTTGGAATTTGACCCGGACAATCCGATAGCCCTGCACACCTACGCGGCTCATCTTGGTGGTGAACTGATTCCCGAACGCGCATCCGATGCGTATGTAAAAGAAACCTTCGACAATTTCGCCGGCAGTTTTGACAATGTGCTGGCGCGTTTGGATTACCGTGCGCCGGGTTTGGTTGTCGATGCTGTTAGTCGTGCAGTGGGGGCGGCGCAGGGCCAGCTTAACGTATTGGATGTAGGTTGCGGCACGGGACTTTGCGGTCCCTTGCTACGGCCTTATGCGAGACAATTGATTGGGGTCGACTTGTCACCAAAAATGCTGGCAAAAGCGGAAGGAAGGCAAATCTATGAGGCATTAATCGAGGCGGAACTCGTTCACTATTTGGAGCAAAACCCAAACCGATTTGACCTCATCGTATCGGCAGACACCTTGGTTTATTTTGGCAATCTTGTTCCGTATGCTCATGCGGCCCATAATGCGTTGCTATCGAATGGACATTTAATATTCACTGTGGAAAAAAAACTGGAAGGCGATGGATTCAGTATTGGAGTCCATGGTCGATATTGCCATGCACAGGACTATGTCTTAAATACTTTGATAGAAGCTGGCTTTCAATTCGTCAATATTGACGAAGTCCACTTGCGTAAAGAGACCGGAGAAGCTGTAATAGGATTGTTGGTCAGTGCTAATTTGTCCTAACAAGGATGCGCAATCTATTTTCAAGTTCATATCTTTCTTTTCAGAATACCCATCTTTTGTTGGATCATATCCTTTGATCCGCTTACAAACATACTTTTCTAACAATTCACAATACCATGAATGAACAATCAGTGATAGATGAAGGCGAAGCCAACCCAATTAAAGAACTTAATCTTGACGAAGCGCTACAACTTGCCATTTATCTGCAACAAAAAAGCCGACATGAAGAGGCAGTGGAATTATTTAGTCGAATTTTGGAGATCGTGCCAGAGCATGTAGATGCTTTACATTATTGCGGTCTTTCTGAGTATTTCTTAGGCAATGTTGAAAAAGGAATTACGTACATCGAGCTAGCCCTAACCATAGCACCTGAGTATATCCAAGCATTTAATAATCTAGGCAACATCTATTTAAGAACCAAGGATTTTAACAAAGCCGAGGCTAATTATCGGAAGGTATTGGCGTTGGACCCTGATTTCCATGCAGCATCGAACAATCTAGTCGTAGCCTTAAAGGAATCAGGCAAAATCGTTGAGGCAATCGATACCTTACTACACGGCATTCAATTAGACCCCTATTTGAAGATGCATTATCAAAATCTAGGTCAACTATTCCGTCAAGAAGTTGATTTGAAAAATGCTTTGGACATTTATCTAGAAGCCTTAG
>CAIYXP010000342.1 GCA_903930145.1 uncultured Methylococcaceae bacterium | reverse complement strand
GATGTCATCGAGTTAAAACCCCTTTCCCTTGAGCATGATACCTATGTAGCATTATTCAATGCTTTAAAATATAACGGTTTCTTAACTTTTAAGTATTTTTGTTTCGATAATCGGTATTTGCTGGTCTCTGGTCGAACTTTTGAGGAATATTTTAGAGGCTTGCCTTCCCGTTTAAGGAACACGGTCAACAGAAAGCGTAAGCAATTTATCGCAACGGGAGAAGGAAGGCTCGAGATTGTTACGGATGGCGATCAGCTTGATTCAAAGATTGAGGATTATATTAAAGTTTACAATTCAAGTTGGAAGGTTCATGAACCGTTTCCGGGTTTTATGCCAGGCTTGATCAGGCTATGTGCCAAACAAGGCTGGCTCCGGTTGGGCTTTGCCTATTTTCAAGACAGACCCATAGCGGCGCAAATCTGGATAGTGGCCCATGATCGGGCGGCTATTTACAAGCTTGCACATGATGCGCAATATGACACCTATTCAGTAGGTTCTGTTTTGACGGCGCATATGATGCAATATGTGATCAACATTGATAAGGTTAAAGAAGTTGATTATTTGATAGGTGATGATAATTATAAAAAAGATTGGATGAGCCATCACCGTGGGCGCTGGGGTATTGTTGCTTATAATCCAAGAACATTATTGGGTATCCTTGGGGCGTTTAAGCAGATTTTAGGAAATGTCCGTAGGATGTTGTTGTCGCGTATTCGCGAGATTAATGCAAATTGATGACTCACAGATATGATTCATTTGGCCCACGAACTGATCGTTGAATCAGCCCAATCAACACCCAAGCTAATAGCCTTGCAGGACGGTGGTGGGGTTAGCCTTGATTACCAGTCGCTTGGTTTGGATATTAACCAAGCCAGTCATCTTTATTTGCATCTTGGACTGCAAAAATCAGAAAGAATAGCGGTTTACCTTGAAAAGCGCATCGACACGGTGACTGCATTGTTCGGAGCAGCGATGGCGGGCGGCGTTTTCGTGCCGGTCAATCCGTTGCTTAAAGCCGATCAGGTTAGCCACATACTCAATGACTGTAATGTGCGAATTTTGGTCACTTCACCGGAGCGGCTGGAATTGCTTCGGCCTGCATTGTTGCATTGCCGCGATTTGAGGGCCGTGGTGATAGTGGGGGAACTGTCCGTCGAGGCTTTGCCTGGCGTGGAGTTGATCTCATGGTCGCAGCGCTGCACTATGCCGAGGTGTAATCCTTACCGAGTCATTGATGCTGACATGGCAGCCATCATGTACACCTCGGGTAGTACCGGTAAGCCAAAGGGGGTGGTACTGTCGCATAGAAACTTGGTGGCTGGTGCGCAAAGTGTCTCTTCGTACTTGGAAAACCATGAGCAGGATCGCATACTCTCGGTATTGCCTTTAAGTTTTGACTATGGCCTTTCGCAACTTACCACAGCGTTTCGTGTGAGTGCCTGTGCCGTGTTGATGAATTATTTGTTGCCAAGGGATGTTGTTCGCGCTGTAAGCCGGGAAAAAATCACGGGTCTTGCAGCCGTGCCACCGTTGTGGATACAGTTGGCCCAATTGGATTGGCCGGAAGCTACGGATGGGCATTTGCGATATATCACCAATTCCGGCGGAGCCATGCCTACCGCCACCTTACAAGCCTTGAGGGCCAAATTGCCAAGAACAAAGCCGTATTTGATGTATGGGCTGACCGAGGCATTCCGCTCCACCTATCTGCCTCCCGAAGAGGTGGATAGACGGCCTGAATCGATTGGCAAAGCCATACCCAATGCCGAGATAATGGTTGTCCGTCCTGATGGGTCTGCTTGCGGTCCTGGTGAGGAAGGTGAGTTAGTTCATCGAGGGGCTCACGTGGCTCTAGGGTATTGGAACGATATCGAAAAGACGGCTGAACGCTATAAACCTGCGCCAGGGCAGCTTGCGGGGCTACCCATACCGGAAATGGCGGTATGGTCCGGGGATACGGTCAAAATGGACAAGGAAGGCTTTTTGTATTTCATCGGTAGGCGGGATGAAATGATCAAGACTTCTGGTTACCGGATCAGCCCGACCGAGGTGGAAGAAGTGGTTTATGCCACCCAACTTGTCACCGAAGTGGCGGCGGTGGGAGTGCCTCACCCTGTTCTTGGTCAAGCCGTTGTGCTGGTGACATACCATTCCCTGTGGGACGATAGTGTTGCCAGTCGCATTTTGGAGGAATGCAAAAAACAATTGCCCGGGTTTATGGTTCCTGCACGGGTGATTGCCCAGCCCGAACCCTTGCCGCGCAACCCCAATGGCAAGATTGACCGTAAGCATCTGGCAGGGAATTTAGTTGACTTATTTAAGGAACCTAATCCGTGAATGCAAGCAGCCAACACCGATTTACCTTGCCTTTCCCGATTGAGGATAATGGCCTCATTATAGGCGGTGTGTCCGTCAGCCAATTAGCGGAGCGAGTCGGGCAGACCCCGTTTTATGCCTATGACCGCGAAATGCTCAGTCAGAGAATTGCAATGTTGCGAGCTGCACTGCCCGCCGACATTCACCTTCACTTCGCCATTAAATCCAATCCCATGCCTGCCTTGGTTCAGCATCTTGCCGGCCTAGTGGATGGTTTCGACGTGGCATCGGCTGGCGAGCTCAAGACGGTTTTGGATACGGTCATGCCGCCAGATAAAATTAGTTTTGCAGGTCCTGGTAAAACTGATCGTGAGCTTCGCCAAGCGACTGCGGCCAGAATTGTGGTCAATGTGGAATCCGAGCGTGAACTTAGTCAATTGGCGGAAATTGGGGCGAGCTTGGGTATCAAACCCAAAGTCGCAGTCAGGGTTAATCCAGATTTTGAACTAAAATCTTCAGGCATGAAGATGGGCGGCGGACCCAAGCAATTTGGCATAGATGCGGAAATCGTTCCCGCCCTGCTGGCTCGCATCAATGAATGGGATTTGGATTTTTACGGATTCCACATCTTTTCTGGGTCGCAGAATTTGCGGGCTGAATCCATCATGGAAGCTCAGGAAAAAACGTTTGATCTAGCCCGAAGGCTGGCCGAGTTTGCGCCTAGGCCCGTTCGGCTGTTAAATCTGGGCGGTGGGTTTGGCATCCCTTATTTTCCCGGCGAACAGCCTTTGGATGTGGTTCGCGTGGGCGAAAATCTGAGGAACATCGTGCCTGATGCCCGCAAGGACTTTCCTGAGGCAGAGTTTGTCATAGAGTTGGGCCGCTATATCGTCGGCGAGGCAGGGGTTTATGTTTGCCGAGTCTTGGATAGGAAGGTATCAAGGGGGCAGGTTTTCCTCGTGGTTGATGGAGGCTTGCATCACCACTTGGCTGCTTCGGGCAATTTCGGGCAGGTTATTCGCAAAAACTACCCGGTTTTGGTGGGAAACCGGGTAGTTGGCGAAGCAGTTGAGAATGCCTCTGTGGTCGGGCCACTTTGTACGCCGCTTGATATTTTGGCAGACAGGATGGAATTAGGCCATGCCCGAGTCGGTGATTTAATCGTAGTCTTGCAATCGGGCGCTTACGGCTACACCGCCAGCCCTAGGGATTTCCTAGGGCACCCCCAGCCTGTGGAAGTACTCGTTTAAACACTTATTCTTTAGCGAATCAATTCGCCCCATTAATCATTCCCATTGTCGCTTTTTGACCAACCAATCGAGAACACGGAACCCGGTCTTAACGGGAGATTGTCGGGTAAACCAATTCGGAACCCGCTTGATTGCCAATGGTGAGTGTTACGATCATAGGAGTGTTGTCAATGCCAGCTAGGTAGGTTGGGGAAGCCGTCATGTTAAAGGAATATTGGTTGTTGCCCAAGGGTTGAATCAAGGCGTTGACATGACTGCCCAAAAACATCCAATCAACCATATACCAACCCCAGTTTTCTTGGTGGAAGGCATTAGGCGGGAAGGCAAACGCCAAACTGCCAATTTTCAATGTCGTCGTTTCAAAGGATGGGGCGATTCCTAGGCTGTTGGTCCCTAGTGTGAAGCTTGATGATAGAGACAATGTCCCAAAAGATTTCGATAGTATCAAGCTATTGACATTAAACCTACTAAATTGAGATGTCGAAGTCGCCAAGACGTTTCCAATCCGGTAAGGGTAGAAATTGTCCAATGTAATCGTTTTGGTGACAGCCTTGCTACCCGTGTCTATGACCGAGACGGTCCCGTCAAGGTTATTTGCGACATAGGCGTTTTTTCCATCCGGTGTGATGACGATGCCAAAAGGGAAAATACCCACAGAAATGGTGGCAGTCAAGTTATTGCTGGCTGTGTCTGTGACGGTGACGGTTCCGAAATAGTCAAAATGAGTGGCGTAGGAGAATTTTCCATCCGGTGTGACAGCTACGCTATAAGGGCCGTCTTCTACGTCAGATCTAGCCGTCACTGTTTTCGTGGTCGTGTCAATCACCGAGACTGCCCCATGCCGAACCCCTGCATTGGTAAATAGGATGTAGGCAATTTTTCCGTCTTGGCTGACACCTTGTCCAAAGAAAAGGCCATTCACCGAAAGCGTGGCGACTTTGTCATTGGAAGCCGGATCAATGATGGTTACCGTATCGGATAGGTAATTTGCCACATAAACTAGATTGGCCGACAGCGGGGGAGGGACTGCGGCAGAAACTGTCAAAAAACGCTGGGGTATTGAATCGGCCAGTATATTGACAGAATTTGTCACGTACAAAGTTGCGCTGATAGTCGTTCCGACAGCCACATTGGAATTAATCGGGTAGGTGACGGTTTGTCCGTTCAGCGTTGACTGGTTTTTA
Source organism: uncultured Methylococcaceae bacterium (assembly GCA_903930145.1). GTDB lineage: Bacteria > Pseudomonadota > Gammaproteobacteria > Methylococcales > Methylococcaceae > Methylumidiphilus. The sequence continues at coordinate 7,071 of CAIYXP010000342.1, read as the reverse complement.
CCGTCAGAAATAATCCAAGAGTAGGTGAGTGGGGTCTGATTCGGATCGTTATTGGTTGCTGAGCCCGAAAACACGGCTTGGTTGCCCTGGGCTGTGGTTGTCCCGTCGGATGCGGGAGTGGAAATAAGCGCCCGCGTCGGTTGAGGCAAAGGAGCAGCCACTTGCAGGGTTCTCGTCGGCTGGGTATCGGCAACCGCACCTACCGAATTGGTGACCACCAGTGTCGCCGTAATGGACGAATTAAAAGGGGCATTGGCAGGAATTTGATAGGAGACGCTAGGCCCAGACAACGAAGTGATACTTTGGTCAATACTATTGGAAATGTTCCATTGGTAAATGAGTGTAGCGTTTGGGTCGGTCTCTGTCGCAATGCCTGTGAAAGTGACTGAGGTTGTTGGGGCAACCAGTTTCCCATCGGATATTGGCGAAGTAATGCCCACCCCTGTCGGTTGCGCTAAGGCAGTCAAAGAAAATGCCAACATCACCATGATAGACAGGCAAAAGGTGATTATTGCGAGCATTGATTTAGTCTTCATCGCTAACCTCGGATTTTCGTGCGAAAAGTCACTAACAAATTATCAACAAATTCTGGGCAAGGGATCGTCTTCCAATTCTTCCAATATTCTTTCCCCACCTAAGCGGGTTTCCAATACCACGCGACTTGGGCCGGACATAATCTCGCCTATTATCGCGGCATCTCGAAAACCATTGTCGTTGAGAAGAGACAGCGCTGCGTCGGCGGATTCAGGGGCAAGAACCGCAACCACTCGCCCTTCGCAAGCCAGGAAATAAGGGTCATAACCCAACATTTCACAGACTGCGCGAACCGGCCCTTTGACCGGAATGGAAGATTCAAGCAATCGAACAGTGGACGAGCAGGCGCGAGCCATTTCATGGGCAACCGTCGCTATGCCTCCGCGGGTCGGGTCGCGCATGAAGCGCAAGCCGGGTATGGTCAGCAGTGACTGCGCAATCGGAAAGACACTGGTGGCATCAGATTGTAAATCACCACGCAAGCCGAATTGTTCACGTGCCAACATCACCGCCGTGCCATGGTCTCCGACTGAACCGGACACAAGAATTTTGTCGCCGGCTTGCAACAACTCCAAACCAAGCTTCAAGGCTCTAGGACGTAAGCCAATTCCGGTGGTGGCGAGGTAAATCCCCCCGCCTTGTCCCCGCCGGACGACCTTGGTGTCGCCTGCAACCACACGGACATCAGATTCCCGGCAGGCTTCCGCCATTGCCGCCAGTATGCGTTCCAGCACGGCAACATCCAATCCTTCTTCGATAAAGGCATTTAACGTCAGATAAATAGGCGTGGCCCCCGACACAGCCAAATCATTGATGGTGCCATGAACCGCCAAACTGCCTATGTTTCCCCCCGGAAATTCCAAGGGCTCAACGGTGAAGCCATCCGTAGTCACCATCAATTCCTGTTCCCCGGACATCAAGTCAATTGACAGTCTAGCGGCATCGACCGTGGTGTCCAGGCTTTCATTCTGCAAATAATGCACGAATAAATGGTCGATCAGTTCCCGCATGTAGCGTCCACCATTGCCGTGGGCTAGGGTGATGAAATCGTCCTGCAATTTTGGTCTTTTTGCCATGGTTTGATGCGTGAGATGTGCTGTTTCAAATGAGACGAGGATAGCATGATTCGTTCAATCATGAAATTGTCCTAGTTGAATGCTTAGTAATTATTACCATTATCATCTTGGCATAAGCATTGTTGTGTAGAGTAACAATTTTATTAACGAGTAAGGTAAATGCTAACCGTTATCGTTTGAATAGTGTAAATATCTGTTTTTCTTTATATGGTAAGAAAATTGCTTTCTGAAATAAAGTTAAGTTTATAAAAAAAAATTTGCCAAAGTTAATTTGTTGGTTATAATCCCCCATGCTTTTTAGCTGCCCCCGATCAAATATAGGAACCCGGTAGATGCGAAAAGGTAATTTGGCATGGAGTTCACTGCTAAATCAATGATTTATAAATTCTTTGTGTCCAATAAATAAGTTTTCTCGCTTATATCCCGTCGAAATAATCAATCTAAGAGCTAAGCTCCTACGGTTTCCAGGTTTAATTTTTAATCTAATTTTAATGCTTTCTATAGGGTGTTTTTCATCTTGTGCGGTTAACTTAAGTTAGAAAGTGTTTTGTGCCTATGGCGGGGTTATGTTATAAAACGAGTCAATCGGTTTGATCGATTTTCGATCAGTGTTTTGCAATATTGTCAATGGGTGGAATATCCCATATCCGCCATTCAATAACACGGCTACAATCTGAAGAAGATTCCAATTTTTGGTATGAATACAAATAAAACTTTAATCCTTGGCATCGGCAATCAACTGATGACCGACGATGGTGTGGGCGGACAGGCGGTGATTCGACTTGCCGAGGAAACCAAACAAATGTCCAACGTCTCCTGTTTGGATGGGGGAACCTTAGGTCATCTATTGGTGGGTTATATCGAAGAATCCGATAATTTGATCGTCGTCGATGCGGCGCAAATGCAGGCCCAACCCGGCGAAGTGCGAGTATTCCAGAACGAGGAAATGGATCGGTTTTTGAGCACTAACCCCAATCGCAGCGTACATGAAGTAGGCTTGAGTGACTTAATGGATATGGCATTTTTGGGGGGGCATTTGCCCAAGCGTAGGGCCTTGATTGCCGTTCAGCCATTGGATACCGACTGGGGTGTTGAGTTAAGCGGGCCGGTTTTGCAGTCACTGCCTGAGGTCTGTCATCGTGCCATCGCCTTGATTGAAGGCTGGCGGGTATGAGTAAACTCAGTCAGATACCCGTCCGGGTCGAACAAATGCCGACGGATGATGATGTCGCCATCGCCCAGTCCATCCTATTTGAAATCCATGACAAATTACAGAATTTGCTCGCGAAGGGTGAAGGCGGCATTATCGATTTAAGAAGCCTGCCGGCGTTGAATCAGGCCAGTTTACAGTTGTTGGAAAATTGGCTGTCCCTTGGCGAAGTCAGCGCAATGGTGACGGGTGTAGGCAAAACGGAAGTGAGGGAAACCGCCTATGCGGGTGTTTGGTGGCTGGTATTCCATAATCAAAAGGGGGATATCGTCACGGAGTCCATCCAAATTGCTGAGGTTCCTGACATTCTAAAAAGTCAGCTTGGGGATATCGAGTTAGGGTTCAAAAAATTGACCCGCGCTCTTTCGGCGCTTGAAAAGTAAAAATTTAGGGAACATGCCGCCCATAGGCGGTTGTTCACTGTAGGAGGTCGACTGGCCCTAAGCGGGGCTGGTTCGTATCAGTAAAACTAGAAACACGTATGAGGAAATTCCTATGAAAGACGATGATAAGTCAACGAATGAGTCGCGGCGAAATTTGATCACCAGACTCTTGCAAGAACCCCCGTCTCCCGAAAATGATAGTCTCTTGAATGAGACCATAGGTGACCGACTCGCCCAAATGGGTGTCAGCCGTCGTGGATTCATGCAGTTTTGCGCTGGCATGGCTTCAATGATGGCCATTCCAGCCGCCATGGTTCCCCGCATGGCGGCCGCAGCACTGGCGGCCAAGCCATCGGTCATTTACATGTCCTTCCAAGAATGTACGGGTTGCCTTGAATCTTTGGTGAACTCTTCCATCCAAAGCAGCGCGAATTCAACGACCATCGAAAACTTGATCTTGAACTTGGTTTCTCTTGACTATCAAGAAACATTAATGACATCGGCAGGTCATGAGGCAGAAACCATTCGCGACGAAATAATGGCTGCCAATAATGGGAGCTTTGTCTTGATTGTCGATGGATCGATACCAAAAGACCCGACTAACGGATATTTCATTAGTGGGGGAAAGAGCGGGGTGACTCGTTTTGTCGAGGCAGCCAATCAAGCCGGGTTGATTCTTGCCGTGGGTACTTGTGCGGCTTTTGGCGGCTTGCCCAATGCCGATCCTAACCCCACCGGTGCTGTGTCGATAGGCGAATTGATGGCAAGCAAAGGGATCAATAAACCCTTGATTAATATTTCTGGTTGCCCACCGATTGCCGAAGTCATCACTGGCGTGATCATGTACTACCTGACTTATGGCGCAGCCCCCGCACTGGATAGCCTGAAGCGTCCTAGAGTGTTCTATGGAGAGGACATACATGACGAATGCTATCGTAAAGATTACTTCGAAAAGGGGTTGTTCGCCAACACGTTTGACGACGCTGGTGCCCGTCAGGGTTATTGTCTGCTTAAGCTTGGTTGCAAAGGGCCCATCTCCAACAATGCCTGTTCCGAGGTGAAATGGAATGCCCGTACCAGCTTCCCAATGAAATCCGGGCATGGTTGCATGGGTTGTTCGCAACCTTATTTTTGGGATGGCGGGGTGACTACAGCGAAAGCCAACCCGGTCCCATTCTGGAAAAACGGGCCTTACAAGAGTCCAAGTTTTTACAGCCCCTTGCCAGCAAGCCTTGTTGACGATTAAGTCAGGCAACAAAATCATTCGATTGCTTCATTTTTTAAATGAAGCGTAAAAAACAATTATTAGGAGAACAATTATGACTACTAATGTAGTGATAGATCCGGTCACACGGATCGAAGGGCATCTTCGGATTCAGGCTGCTGTGACCGAGAAAACCGACAGTCTGGGCGCAACGTACTATGAGGTGACGGAACCGGGCCTCAGCAGCAGCACCATGGTGCGTGGCATTGAGCAAATCATGACTGGTCGTGATCCTCGCGATACATGGGCTTTTGCACAGCGCATTTGCGGTGTTTGCACCGTGGTGCATGGGTTGACTTCCATTCGTGCCGTCGAGCAAGCCCTTAATCTAAGGGTGCCGAAAAATGCGGAACTGGTCCGCAACATGATGATTGGCTCTCAGTATGTCCATGACCATGTCATGCATTTCTACCATCTTCATGCCTTGGATTGGGTTGATGTAGCCAGTGCCTTGACTGCCGATCCAGCAAAAACGGCTGCACTTGCCGTAGGCGCGAATCCGAATAATAAGCCTTGGGTGGGTACTACCACAACAACGCCAACGGCTTATTTTCAGAAACAGATTGCAAACTTAGTTGACGCGACAAGAAGCAAAACCCAACTCGGGTTGTTTAATTCCAGCTATTGGGGGCATCCTGCTTATAAGCTCACCCCTGAACAAAATCTACTGTTAGTCACCCATTATCTGGAAGCTTTGGCTTGGGCTCGTGAGGTCGTCAAATTACATGCGATCTTTGGTGGCAGGGACCCGCATCCCAATTTATTGGTCGGCGGCGTTCCCATTACCCTGAGTGTCGGCACGGAAGGCGGTACGGCACTCAACACTAGTGGCTTTAACATAGTGAAGACGGCCATAACCAAGATGAAGACGTTTGTGGACAATGTCTATCTTCCTGACACGCTGTTGCTGGCTGGTCTAAACAAAGGAGCCCCTAATTACGCGACTTTGCCAAAATACACGGACTGGGTGGACTATGGTGCATCTGGCTTAACCGATGCGAGTGGTAATTTCCTAGGGGGCAATTTCCTGTGTTACGGGGAGTTTGCCAATGTGAGCAAAACCGTAGACGAATCCATAGTCACCAGCCTTACCAATGACAACATGTTGATTCCGCATGGGGTCATCCAAGGTTTGTCAAAAACTGCCACCTCGGCGGCCCGTACCGTGTTTAACGTGCTGAAAGATACGCAGTCAGTCACCGAAAATGTCACTCATGCTTGGTATACCTATTCGGGTACTTCTGAGAATCTACATCCTAGTGTGGGTCAGACCAATCTTAGCTATACCGGACCGGCAGCAGATACCCCTGATTATCAGGACAAGTTTTTTGCCTCCGATAAATATTCTTGGATCAAATCTCCCCGTTGGCAGGCCAATGGAACTTCACAACCCAAACCGATGGAAGTTGGACCTTTGGCGCACATCCTAATGATGTATGCAAGAAATAAGCTTCCCGGCGATAAGACCGTGGTAAGCTTGGTCAATGCAAACTGGATCAGTCCTACGACTGGATTGGGTTTGCCGCTAGGCAAGCTTAATTCAACCTTTGGCAGAATTTTCTCCCGAACTTTGGAAACCAAGATCATCGCCGATGCCATGCAAGGCTGGTATGATGCGTTGTATGCCAACAAGTCAGCCCCTTATTCCGATCCAAATGCCTTTAAGCTATTGGCTGCTGCCAATACATGGACTGCCGATAAATTGGGTGTTGGTTTCACCGAAGCGCCACGCGGTGCGCTAGGGCATTGGGTAAAGATTGGCAAGAGTAGTGTTGCTGGAGACACCCAAGCTAAAGTGAAACACTATCAATGTATCGTGGCAAGCCAATGGAATGCCGGGCCTCGGGATGGACTGGGCCAAGCCGGTCCTTATGAGACATCCTTAAAGGGGCATAAGCTGGCTGACCCTGATAGGCCCGTGGAAATACTTCGCACTATCCATAGCTTCGACCCATGCATCGGTTGTGCCGTCCATATCGTGGACTCCAACGGCAAACCGCTGGTTCAAGTTAGTCTTAATCATTCATAAAGGAAACCATCATGAAAGCCAACTTTAAACGACTTGCTTTCACATTCTTCGCTGTTGTAGGTTTGGCATTCGCCCCTGCGGCATTTGCCCATACGTTTGGCGCTCACGGAGCCGGTTTTGCCAACGGCTTGTCCCATCCATTCTTTGGCTTGGATCACCTGTTGGCGATGATAGCTGTTGGTCTTTGGGCCGCGCAATTGGGCGGTTCTGCCATGTGGCGCGTGCCGACGGCTTTCGTCACGGCAATGACAGTGGGTGCGATAGTAGCCAATCCCGCCATGGATGTGTCTTGGTTGGAATCGGCCATTGCCGCTTCTGTGTTAGGTCTGGGCTTAATGATTGCCTTCCGCCTGCGTCTAACGAGTGCTTGGGGTCTTTTGGCTGTGTCCAGCTTTGCAATGTTTCATGGTTTCGCGCATGGCTTGGAAATTCCCCAAACAGCTTCGCCTTTGGGTTATGGCCTAGGGTTTGTCATCGCGACTGCCAACCTTCATGCGGTCGGGGTTTTACTAGGCTTGTCGTTGCGGCAAAAACACATTATATTGCAAGCAGGCGGGGTGGCAATCGCCGCCGCT
>CAIYXP010000341.1 GCA_903930145.1 uncultured Methylococcaceae bacterium | reverse complement strand
GTCATTTCGGCATGGATGCCGAAATCCAGCGTCCACGGATGGCAGCTATAATCAAGCTGAAACGCTTAATCAAGCGCTTATGCCATCTGATAGTTACCATCCATGGCCTGGATACCGGCATCCATGCCGGTATGACGGCTTAACTTAATGGCAGTGAAGCTCAGCCCATCCACAGCCCTAGTTTGCAAAACCTATCTCGCACCATTGAGGAAGCAACATGAAACAATTGCCCAACATCCATCCCGGCGAAGTCCTGCGCGAGGAATTCCTCATTCCTTTGCAGATTAGTCAATACCGGCTGTCAAAAGCCATAGGTGTCACCGAAGCCCGAATTTCTGCTATCTGTAATGGTAAGCGATCCATCACGGCGGACACGGCTTTGCGCCTATCGGCATTTTTTGGCACTACGCCAGGTTTTTGGCTTGGATTGCAAGCCGATTATGATACTGAGGAAGCTGAGGCTAGTTTGCATGACGAACTCTCACGCATTCATCGTTACGATGCTGAGGCGGCTTGATGGATTTTGCATTCTGCCGACACCAGCCCGCTTAGGGCGCGAGCGGCTCCGCCGCGTATTGCGCCCTTCGACTGTTACTCAATATTCAAAATGCCTGAATTTTTTTCTGCTTCAAGATTCGCCAGTCTTGCTAATTCCTCTAATGGCAAATCAGGCAAACCCTGCCTGCGCCATTCTGTGTAATCAAATCGTTCACGAGAGACTGCCATCAAGAAACGCTCTGCTTCAACCAACCCTAAAGCGCCTATCAGCGCATTCATGCCGGCAACTCGGATTTCAGCTTCAGTTTTCATACCAGTTCTCCAAAAAAGCTAAGGCGTTTTGCGGCAACATTGCCATAACGCCATTATAAGCTTGCAAGCGCTTGAGCAGTCTATCATCAGTCGTTATGAAAACATTGGCTTTCCCTGCCATAGCACAAGACACATGGAGTGCGTCATATTCACCTATACCATGGTTCATCAGGCTTTCGGCTCGTTCAAGCACAAACTTATCGACCATTATCATGGTCGATGCAATGCTGCGCCAATTGAGTATGGCGATTCTATGCTCATCAAATGGATTCTTAGCACACTCAAAATCCAGAATGGAAGACCAAATGAGTTCGTACTCTGCATTCTTTATCTTTTCCTGAATGACTACCTTAGCCTCAGTTTCAATCCTAATGCGCGACTGTGTCTGATCATCATAGGGACGATTGAAACAACACATGTCTAGGTAGATTCGCATAGTTCACCTGATTGATCTCATTTGTTATTCAATAGTCAATGGTTGGGAACGTTGCCCAATCCAATGGATAAATGCCCCGTTCCACCTATCGATGGAAGCTTGAATAAGGCCAGTCAGACACCCGCCCAACCAAGCCATGTTTAACCGGGTTGATATGGCAATAATCAACATGCGCGGCATAATCTCCATCATCCCGGATGACATGATCCCAAAAACGGCGTTGCCAAATACCTCGTTCGCCTCTCGCAACCCGCACGGCAGACCGTCTTTCCGTCATCGGCAATGCCTTGGAAAACCCTTGTTTAATTAATCGCCAGCGGTTGGAATTGTCGTCATCCCCATCAGGCAAAGTCCAAACACAATGCAAGTGGTCAGATAAAACAACCCACGCATCAATATGGAAAGGCCAGTGCTTACGGGTTTCACGCACCACGGTACGGAGACTTTCAACATGGCGTATCAAACAATCGTTGGGATACCTTTCCAATAGGTTAACGGTGAAAAAATAAGTACCGCCAAGCACTCGATAACGTCGGTAATTCGGCATGGGCGATCCTAAAGGATTGGGGGTTTAATCACAAAGATAACATCATAGGCAGAATAGCGGTTTAGTCAACTCCACTAATTGTTCTCATTCCCCCATGCGGCGCAATGCGCGGCAAGCCGCTTATTGCGCCCTACGGCCCTACGAATGCGCCTCACCGCGTTACGAATGGGCCTTACCGCGTTGAGAAAATCATGCCTAACGCGCCGATGAGCGGCGTCGGAGTGCGCAGCACGGAGGCGTCCGCTCCATTGGCTGGTTAGAGCTCATCTGGGTCCTTGCTCACCCATTCCGGCGCGTAAAGGATTACTGGGGCTCGGTCCTTCCTGTCCCAAATTGCGTGATCAAGACCCAAGTAGAAGAAGTGAGCTGTTCGACCGCTGTTTAATATCTTCTCGCGGTCCGCCCCATGCTTCGTATACACGACGACCAGATCTCCGGCAGGGATAGGTTTGTAGGGAAACCACATTGTGTGGAATGTTTCGACTGTCACTCCGTCGGGACTGAAGCCACATTGAATTAGAACGTATTCGCCGATATCTGTTTCCGATCGCGCCCGGAGTATCAAACGTTCCTTTTGCGGATTTCCCTTGTCCGCCACATTGCGTATTTCAATTTTCATCGTTTGACGACCTTCGCTGCGATTCCGATAGCAATGAGCGCGCCACCGAAGAGTAGAGCGAAGTAGCCAGACGGTGGTGAGTCCCAAAGGTATCTCGCATAGCCCAAAGTTGCCGAACCAACGGCCAAGCATCCAGAAGATATGATTTCAAAGGATAGATTGATTTGCTGCTTTACCTGTAGGACGGCGACCTGTTTGTCGGCTTCGTGATAATTCTTTCGGATTTCTATTGCATCCTCAGCGACAGATTCCAGACGATCCAATTCGTCGAGAAGGAGGCGTTGGACAGCAGGATTTGCTAGGTCGGCATCCGACAATTCGCGCGTTACCTTCCTAAAGGCTCGCCGACCCTTCCTCTTGGTTAGCGACGAGGTCTCTCCGCCGGTATCTTCGGGGGAGACATCGTCATTGTCGTTCGGTGCCAAGGGAAATCTCCTATGACTAAATTATGAGATCTAACGACCCCGTTAAGCCGCCCGCGCGGAAGGAGCCAGAATGAACACGCCAAACGTTGACGCGGGTCGGCTGGAACGGCGGGTTAGGCGGGTGGGTAGGGAAACAATGCCGGTCATTCATGGATTTTGCTCTTTTTTTCCATTCGGCGCAATACGCGGCAAGCCGCTATTGCGCCCTACGGCCCTGTGACTTCGCGCAAAACGTAAGCGGCGGGGTTGAAAACACCGCCGCGCTTTGGAGCCTTACGGGACAGCATTTTCGGCATTCTTGAGTTCGTTTAGTTTGCTCTTATAGAACTCAAGCCCGTGAAGTACCGCTTGATCCGCAGAGGGGGGTAACACGTTTCCCAAATGAGATGCCGGCGCATCTATCGTTTGCGCACCGTTGCCTCTTCCAATAGCAAAGGAGTCGAGACTAAGGCTGTCAAGAGAGTGAAGAAGCTCGACTCCAGCTTCTGCTTGCCTTTCCAATGAGGGTTTAGGATTTGCCTTCAATACTTCGATGAGTTCCGCTTCATTTTTAGCGGCAAACAAATAGCAAAAGAGCCTTGCGATTGACGCTTGTTGTCCAATCATTCTTGGGTCGGCTATTTTCGTTGCCTTAATCGGATCAACAACCCGCAATTCAACGTGCCTCATGCTGGGGCGCCATTTCACTAAGGCATCGTGTGTCTCTGAATTTCGTGCTTGCCAAAGATACCGAAGCAATATGTCATTTTCGCGGAGTTGATTTAGCTGGTCGCGCCATTGGTCAAGGTCTAGCTTCTTAGCAGCATCAACAAGGGCTTGATGAATTGAATCTAGAGTCATCAGTATTGACACAAATACTCGTTCAACGTCATCTAGTTCAGCATGCCGCCCGTAATTTCGCATTTCCTCTAGATACCTGCCTCCCCAGACCAGAAGCTTATCGGCCTTATCTAGAAATTCGCCAGCCCTACCTTTATCCATATCCAGTCTCTACGCCTAACTTTGTGTTAGACATCTTGTAATGCCTAACTTTTTTTAAGAGTGATGCATAATCCTGCAAAAACAGATTCAAGTCTATTATATTCTCAATATCAAGACTAGGAAACCCATCTTTGCTACAAGTAAAACCCATCACCCCACCACCACAATTTTCTGGATGGGGCTGAATTCGCCATTCGGCTCGCCCTTGTCCCACCAACGCAAACGGTATTCGCGGACTTCGGGGAGGGCAGGGTCGATCAGCGGGCGGGTGTCGTAATGCGGCTTGGAATTGTCCGCACCCAAGGCGACCCATTCGCCATTATTGACGCGGCTTTCTATCCATACGCCATCATGCCCATGCTTGGTGAAGCTGATGCTGACCCGATGGACATCCGGGCCATGTTCATAACTCAAAGAAAACTCCGGCCAAGGATGCTCGGTAGTATCCGGGACACTGATAATGCCTAGCTCAGCGCCAATATACTCGTTAAAATCGAGCCTGCTTTTGATGCCGGCAATTTGCGCGAACAGCCGGGTCAAGATACCGGGCAGCGGCACGGGCGGAGGGTCGGGGATGGGGGTGCGAGGCGGTGGAAAATGGGCCACCGTGCCACTGCCATTGTCCATGAAATTCCGGTAGGTCGTCGATTCCTTGGCATCGGCTTGGCTGGGGGGATAGTAAT
>CAIYXP010000340.1 GCA_903930145.1 uncultured Methylococcaceae bacterium | reverse complement strand
TTCCGGGGTGAAGTCAAAGTGAGGGCCGAATCCGGCTTGCAAATCTTTCACCCTAGCGATTTCCTGATCGACCAAGCGTAAATGCTCCTGCTGTAATTCCCGGCAATTGACAGGGTTAGCCGCCGTTTGCTGTTGCCTTTCCTTCTCGCCTGCTACAACCCCGACCACACCTTGAGGGGGACGATAACCAAAACGGGTTTCTCCGCTGCCATCAGTCCATTGATATAAAGTGGCAGCCGTGGCGAAGCCGGGCGCAAGCAGGATTATCAACATGAAAACTTGACGAAATGTTATCCCATTCATTTCTCAATCTCCATGACAAGATCGCGGACGGTGGTTGTGCCACCAATGTCGATAATAGCGTGTTCAAAACGGTGGAACAGGCCGTCCACCACGGGTTCGCCCACCCCACCCACACTGTTCAGAAAATCGACCTCATTGGCGGTGCGCATCGCATTCAGCACATCCAATACGGCAATGGTGGAAAAGTCTCTGGCCGGGGCAAAGGCTTCTGGCTCGCCGCCCAAGCCCATGATAAATCGCTTTTCCATGAGTACTTGCAATAAATCATCCACACACAATTCGGGCAACTCCAACCGGGAAGCCAGTTCATTAATCTTCCATGGCGGATCGCCATGAAAAAAGCGTCGGCCAATGAGCACCATGACCACCAAGCCCAATTGTTCATACAGCCTTGGGCTAAGCCGGGTGTCGCCATGGCGTAGCCATAGATAGCGGGGATGCTGATGGAAAAAACTCACCTGCACGCCTAATAAGACAATCAGCCAACTCAAGTATACCCATACCATGAAAAGAATCAGAATGGCAAAGGTGGAATAGACCGCATGATATTGTGCGGAAGTGGCCATGAATGTGGAAAACACCCAGCCGGCCAATTTCCAAGACAATCCACCCATCACGCCGCCCACCAAAGCGGAGCGGGTATTCACAGACGCATCGGGTATGAGTTTGTAGATCAAAGTGAACGCGGCAATGATGAATATAGTCGGCAACATGGGTTGTAGCAGTGCTGTCACCGGAGTGACCGCCCCTTTGACTTCCTGCACGTCAGGGATGCTATGAAACAGCTCATTCATACCGCCAAAGGCAGAAAACACCAACAAAGGGCCGATAAAGACAAAGCTTAAATAATCGCTAAACCGTCGCATGAAGCCACGGGAATAATTGGCTCGCTTGCGCCAAATATGGTTGAAGGAGTCTTCGATTTTTTCCAACAGGGAAATACTAGTATAAAGCAGAGACAGTAACCCGACCGATCCTAAAAGCCCGACATCCAATCCCCTGACCGAATTGAGTATGAAATCAGCGACTGACCCTTTCTTTTCACCCAAGGGATCAAGAATTTCCAAAATAATTGGCTCTAGGTAAGCATCCGCCCCAAAGGCTTTTAACACCGAAAAGCTGACCGCCAGCAATGGAATGAGTGCCAGTAGGCTGGTGTAGACTAAACTCATCGCCCGGTAGTCCAAGCCACCTTCCTTAATCTGGCGAAAAACCGCGTAGCCTATGCGAAACAGGCGGGTGGATTCATTCAGTATCGCATCAATCAAGGACTTTAAGGTTGTTGGAAACGTATTCAGCTTATTTTCCCCTAATATTTGGTAAAAGGAATGTCAAAGCAAGCTTTGACGCTCCGACCTCAACATAACTTAATATCAATTCTTTAATATCAGGCGTTAGTTCAATCAGCCATTGAGCTTTCCAGTTCCACCTGACAGGATGACAATTGTTGTTGGTATCGCGAGGCGGTGGCTGCAACCTTGCGTGCGACCGTTTGCAACGCTGTTTTGCCCCGCCAAGTTCCACGCTGATAACCGCCCTGCCCTTCATGGTAAGCCAAATATTGATTATATGCATCGTTTTTGCTTAACCCCAATTCAAGCTGGCTTTGTTGCATATACCAACCGACAAAATCGATTGCATCCCCAAAATCATCCCGGTCTGCACCCGAATTGCCTGTCTTTTTCAGGTAACGCTCCCACGTCGAGTCAGTCGCTTGGCTATACCCATAGGCAGAAGTGGGCCGCCACAAGGGAATGCCAAGGAATCGTATCCGGGGCGGCCTTGCATCTTCCACAAAAGCCGATTCATGATTGATGATCGCCATTTGCACGGCGATAGGTGCATTCCAGCGTTCGGCTGACGCTTTGGCACTGGCATACCAATCCTCCTTTTCTTGGAAAATTGAACAAATATTGCCGGGTTTGCTAGGCGGGGAGGACGCGCACCCAACCAGTAAAAAGGCCATCAAGAAGAAAAACATTAGCCTGATAAGCAGTTTGGGAATGCTTGTCCTTGAAACTAGAATGTCGAACCGTTCCAACCCCAGAAACTCCCTTTGGCATCGGTAAATTCGATATAGGTGCGCGACGTTGGAACACCTAAGGTTTCTTCCAGCAGTAATGGCAAAGACTGAGACAAGCTCTTCACCTGTTCAGCAGTCAGACCTATGCTTTTTAATTCCAGATAAGCGGCCGGGTCGGCAATGCCGCCAAAAATCATGGCTGGATTGGTCGCTAATTCAACCATGACATAACGCTCTGGTTTGCCAAGCTCTCTTGCCAGTTTTGTTGAAGTCAGGACTAACAAGTTCTTAGAGATTTCAGTGTTCAGGGTTTGGTTGATTTGGATTTTTAAGTAAGGCATCAGGAACTCCTCGGGTAATTCTAGTCTGCCATTTTACCCCATACCTAGTCTTGTCGTCGGAAAGTTCATGCAAACTTTCAGATTCACTCATGTTTCAGCAAATGACGGCCAATGGGAGCTTCAAAGCAAGCTTTGACGTTCTAGCCCTAATATGTCTAACATCAGCAATTTATGACAGATGGGCAGCAAAGTTAATTTTCCTTGATTCAGTCGAACTTCATGAGCTACCCTGTTAAGCGACAAAACAAAATAAAATTGTCAGCTTTTATTACGACCGATGAAATACATTAACATCTAGGTCTCGACTCAAACCAACACAGAGAGAGAAAAAAATGGCAGACTTAACAGATAACTTGGTCGATTTGATCCGTCCCTACCTCACTCCTGAAGTTATTGATAAAGCAGCGACTTTTCTAGGAGAGAACAGGGGGGCGACGGAGAAGGCAATGAACACTGTCGTGCCAGCCCTACTATCCGCTTTTACGAAGTTTGCAGGCAGTGGCAATGGTTCCAGCCGATTGTTTGATTTGGTCAAGGATGCTGATGCTAACGATCTTTTGTCTGCCGCTACGTCTCTTTTCATCAGCAACCAGAATACCGATTCACGTCTTAATACTGGCAAATCAGTGCTCGATACAGTGCTGGGAAGCAAAAGAAACCTCTTTGTCGATAATATTGCTCAAGCGGTCGGCATGAAGGGGTCTTCGATACTCTCCATGCTGAGTATGGTCGGGACGTTTATATTGGGGTTCCTCCGCAAGCATGTCAATTCCTTAGGTTTAAATGCTGCCGGTCTCGGGCGCTTGTTGACAGAGCAAACTGGAAACTTCACCCCCTTGTTGCCAGCGGGTGTGGCTTCACTGCTTGATGTTGGCGACGGGGGCTCGTCCGGTCATGATGCTGAAAATGAGATAAGCGGAATATGGAAATGGTTGTTGCCACTCTTACTTCTGCTTGGCGCTTTGATTTTGACCTTCATAGGATTGAAAGGATGCTGCAACCCGCAAACGATGAAACTTCAGGGAAAAGCCTTATCTTCCATTACCCTTCCCGGTGGCGTGAAGCTGACGGTCATCGAAGGTGGGTTTGACTACAATCTGTTCAGATACTTAAACAATGCGGCAGACACGACCGTTCCCAAAACCTTCGTCTTTGATGACTTGAATTTTGAATTTAATAGCAGCAATCTGACACCAGAATCAAAAAAGACGGTTGACGATTTGATTGTCATCCTTAAGGCATTTCCAACCACCGAAGTCCGTTTGGAAGGGCATACAGACAATGTAGGGGAAGCCGCTGTTAACCTTAAAGTTTCCCAAGACCGAGCCATTATGGTCAAGCAACTGCTAGTCAATGCGGGTATTGCCCCCAACCGGTGCGCTACCAATGGCTTTGGGCAGGACCGCCCGATTGACACCAATGACACCGAGGCTGGACGTGCCAGGAATCGCCGCACCGAATTGGTCGTGACCAAAAAGTAAACCCTGTTTTATACTATCAATACACCGTCGCCTGTCCAACGATGGGGGCGGTGTTTTTTTCAGGATTTTCTGAGGAATGCGATGTTTTCCCTTCCGATTCTAAACAGCCGATTCTTCATCGGCTCTCCATTGCGTCATCGCAACTTCGCGCTGGCGGTATCTGCCGCCTTGTTGTCATTGCTGATATTTTCCTTGTTGATGTTGGGCATCCTATTGGGCAGTATGCACAAAGATGCCGCAAGAGTCTTTATGATCAGTTTGTACGCCGCGACGGCTTTTTCCGCACTGCCGATGGCTATTTTGTGGTGGTTGGATAGGCGCGAGCGCGAATCCCCTTGGCTGTTTCTGTTTATGTTCCTCTGGGGAGGGTTGATCGCAACCAGTCTGGCGCTACCGATCAACAACTATATCATTGCGGACATCGGACAGTGGATTGCCAAAAACCCATGGGTTCGCGATCAATTGGGCAAAGATGCGGCATTATTGTTGGGAGCGCCCATTGCCGGCCCGTTGGTTGAAGAAATTTGCAAGGGTTTGGGGATTTTGCTTATTTTTTTCCTGCTCCGTGCTGAATTCGACAATATGCGCGATGGCTTCATCTACGGTGCAGTGGTTGGAACCGGTTTTAACTGGCTGGAAACACCGCTCTATATCGCTCACGGATATGCCCAATTCGGTGACGCACCCTGGGAACTGCAACTAGGCGCACGATTTGCCTTGTTCGGTTTGGCCGGACATGCGCTTTATTCGGGTTTGTTTGGTGCGTTTGTCGGCTTGGCCCGCCAAACTCGAAAAATGCCTATCCGCATTGGTGCGCCGATATTGGGGTTGATACTTGCCATGCTGGCTCATGCGATCAATAACCTAATGCCATTGATCGTAACCCTCTTTGAATACTCTCAAGGCAAACCGCCCGACTCGAATTCCCCGCCCGACGACTATGGCTTGTTAGAGGCTTGGGCCATGGCCAGTTTACTCGACTTGACCGTGTTTTTGCCCTTTGTCGCCTTGATGCTGTTTCTGCTATGGCGAAGCGGGCTATGGGAGATGGAGGTGATTCGGCAGGAATTGAAGGACGAACCCGCCGAACTGGTGACCCCGCAAGAATATCAGGACATATTGCAACAAGGGCTGTTTCAAACCCGCAGAATCGATTTGTCAGACCTGAAATGGTCGAATGCATTGGTCAATGCGCAACATGAACTAGCCTTTCGCAAGCGGCGGTTACGGGAAGATGGCGTTGATCCTGAAACTGACCCACTGATATTGAGTTGGCGCGAGGAAATACGACATCTAAGGTCGGAAAAGGCTTAATCGATGGTGGACAGTTTGGCAATGACAAAATATTTGATCTTATTGCACGGGTTCAAAACTTTAATATGGGTGGTTTATATTGGGGTGTAAATAATTTTGTCTATTGAATATTTTTCGGGCTTTTCTTGATGAATATGTTATCGAACAGTCAAAAAAAGAAAAAATCATTCCCTTGGGAGTCTTGGGAATCAGTTTTGAGAGCCTCAATAATCTGAATCTTCATCTTCCTCCTTTTGATTCTTTTCTTCGTATTTTTTTTCAGCTAACTCACCAGTAATATCTGGTTTTTCACAAAATGAACAATTACCCTTTTCGTCTGGTTTACCCAGTAATTCATAATCTGACACTTCTGCCGCATGGTCTTCGCAAAACATTTTTGTACATAAACCACATGAAAGTATGGATGGTTTGTTACACCGAGTATTTGTAGCAATTTCAACAACGTTGCACTTATCTTCTTCTCCACCCGTTGATAAAGTAGGCAACGAAAACGGGGCTGTATAGACATCGGAAGATTTTTTACTTCTCGCTACAAGAATCTCTTCAGGGTTGTCAGAAATATCATCTAATTCGCTCCCGTCTAAATTGTAATAATCCCACACAACTCCGTCCTCTCCGTCCTCTCCGTCCTCTCCGTCCTCTCCGTCCTCTCCGTCCTCTCCGTCCTCTCCGTCCTCTCCGTCCTCTCCGTCCTCTCCGTCCTCTCCGTCCTCTCCGTCCTCTCCGTCTTCGTTTATTGTGCTG
>CAIYXP010000339.1 GCA_903930145.1 uncultured Methylococcaceae bacterium | reverse complement strand
AGCTTCGTTCATCTTCATGGAAAGCAGTTTGACCGGTCAAACTGCTTTATCGCAGTAAGTTTCTATCAGTTTTCCCAAGTCATGCATAAAAGCCTCATTCATCTTCATGGAAAGCTCTGGGGCTATTCTGATTAACAACCCGCGTGAAGCATGATTGTAGGTAAACAGCTTATGCCCCGAAGTGGACAAGAAGATATTTTTCGGCAGGGATTGGGTCTGGATTATCGAATGCACCTGTGTTCCGGCTGTAGGCAATCCATGCTTATCCATGGTTTCAGATGCGGGTATTGGATTTTCAATGATTGAATGTTGCCCGTTAGAATCAGAAAATAGAGCAGGGGCATCAGCGGATGAGTCAGGCACGGCATAGGTTTCTGCCATC
This sequence comes from uncultured Methylococcaceae bacterium, assembly GCA_903930145.1. GTDB lineage: Bacteria > Pseudomonadota > Gammaproteobacteria > Methylococcales > Methylococcaceae > Methylumidiphilus. The sequence continues at coordinate 23,797 of CAIYXP010000339.1, read as the reverse complement.
GGCAGGCGATTGTCCGTCAGGCTTGGAGCAGATTTTATTATGTTTGCCTGCATGCTCTGCACATCTGTTCTGGACAAGCTGCCGGATTCGATGCTTGGAATGATCTTGAGAGTTTCCTCAATGCCGATGGCTTTACTGGTCTTGTTGATCTCATAACCCAGCCGATAAGGCACCTTGGTAATATCGGAGAAACTCTGTACCACAGCGTCTGGCAGTTCGGCAAATCCGAGGTACAGGCTCAATTTTGATTTGGATATGCCCTCGGCGTCGGCCAGATTCTGAGCGCTATCAAACACCCCCAAGGAAAGTGCCTTTTGATAGCTTTTCGCCTTGGCAAAATCAGACAGGTTGCGACGCTGTTTGTTCTCGGTCGACATCAGCACATAGGCTTCCTGGTCGCTCAGTTCTCGCACAATGGCCTGAACGGGGATGCCTAGGGTTTGGGCGGCCAGCCATCTCACTCTTCCGCAAATGACTTCGTATTCAATGCCGGGATCGTCGTGATCCTTGACCCGGCGAACCACAATCGGCTGGATTTGGCCTATTCCCCCGTCTTGGAAAGACTTGACTAGTTCGTCTTTGTGCAAAGCTTCGTTCGGTGGCCTGTCAGCGAGCCCCCATGCCCGGCAGGCATTTGGCAGAATCTCGACGGGAACGCCATTGTGTAAATTGGCGACGGGATTGCGCGATAGAAGGCTGTCTTGCGACAGGGCCGGTTTCAATGATGAGCTTTTGACCAGCATATCCATCGCCGCCAGTTTTTTGGGTTTTTGCATCATGTAGCCTCCCTATTTTTGGATTTGTTCCCATCCCTTGCCATGGCAACGGTGTCTGAATCCCATAACGATTTGGCGTGGATCAATATCTCTTGGTTGACCGAGTCAAAAGCACTGATCGCACGCCTATAGGTTTCCCGACTGCCCCTGACTTCGGTGATTTCATACACGCTGACCATATCGTTGCCCGATTTCAAAAGTTCGGCGCTTTCGATCATTTGGTTGGTCAGGATGGTGTCGCCATAGATGCTCCGCAACATAGATGCGGCACGCACATGTTCGGCCCCACCGTTGAAACGGGTAATCAACAAGGATATGCGGGCAAGCCTCAGATTCTCCAGGCTTTCCAATATATGGAAAAATTGGATACTGGAACTGATATCCACCATCGTCGGAATGATGGGTGTCACAATGTAGTCGGCGGCGCAAAGCACGTTGATGGACAACAAGCCCAAGGCAGGCGGGGCATCGACCACGATAATGTCGTAGTCGCCGGCGACATTGTCAATCGCGTCCCGCAGGCGTGTGCTGTTTTCGCCCATGCTAAGCAATGCCATTTCCGCACCGACCAAATTCAAGTTTGACGGAACCAAATCCAGGCGATTCCAGTAAGTTTTACGGATGGCCTGCCTAATTTTATCTGCCGACTCGGTGAGGGCGGGTGCGCAGGTCTCACCTTCGGCGATATGTATCTGTGGGTTGTATCCAAACAAGGCCGTCATGCTGGCTTGAGGATCCATATCGATCAACAGCACACGATAGCCTTGCCGAACCGAGTATTGGGCAAAATGGGCGGAGGTGGTCGTCTTGGTGGAACCTCCTTTAAGATTGGCAAACGCAACCACCAAACCATGGCGGTTGCTCTTTTGCGGCAGCCTACCAAGGGATTCCCTGATTTTGTTGATATGTTCCATCGAATAGGCCCGTCGACCGCCTTCGTCCTTGGCGGGAGGCAAAACCTCCCCACTGGTCTCTAGTTTTCTCAGGTAGACAGTGCTTATCCCAATCAAGCGGGCTGCTTCAGATATCCCGAGCAGCGGAAGTGTTTTCTCAGTGGCCGCCGTATGGGTGTGCGCCATCAACATGCCGAGAGCTTCCGCGCCGCGTTGCGCAAGGCTGGAAAAGAACCCGGAAGTATCAAGGTGTAGCGTTTCATTCAGCATGATGTCGAATTTCCATAAAATTTGGCTTTTATCATATTTTATAGAAACACGCCTAAAAAATGCAAGTTTTTTAATTTACAGATATTTTAGGTATGCAGCAATTATGCTACAACCTTAAGGGATGACAGGTACTCTGGGTCAAATAATCGCGGCCTCGCACACCAACAGCGAACAGATCTTGACTTTAACTTCACCCAAGATGTCTTGCATATGGGCATATCCTGAAATTTTTTCGTTTCGGGGGGGAGAGAAACAATCCAATACTTTGGAAGATTTTGAAAGCAAGCCCTGCCTAGACTAGCAATGCTCATTTTGGCGAAAACCCGTTAAAGTAGTGCTTACTCAACAAGACCTTACCCCTGTGTAGTGTCCACTATTGTCAGGTCACCTCAACCCGACCCGATATCCAATCAGCGTTGGTGTCCAGACACCAACCCTTTCAAGGTGTGGTTAAAAACGCCATGGATTAGATGGCTGGCGAAAAGCAAGGGCGGGCGCAGCAAAAATTCGAGGAATAGCCTGGCATGCATCCAGGTGAGCAGCGCATTGTCTCTCCCATAGTTAAAGTGAGAAATACCACCTTCTTCCGGTCGGAAGTACTTGACTGGCGCGGGCAGGTTGACCGGCTTGACACCTTGCCAGCACAAGCGCACCACCGCTTCCGCATCGAAATCGAAACGCCGCATCCACCTCTGCCCGCGCATGAGTCGGCGCAGTGGCTCTATTGGATAGACGCGGAAGCCGAACAACGAATCGCCAATTCCCGCCCCCAAGGTTTCCAAGTTCGCCCAGCCATTGGAGATTTTTCGGCCCCAAACCCGCAGCGCCGGCGCGTCGGCGGCGAACAGAGGGATACCTAGCACCATGGCATCAGGCTCGCTGAGAGATGTGGCCATGAAGATTGGAATCAATTCGGTCGGGTGCTGACCGTCCGAATCTAGGGTGAGCGCATGGGTGTAGCCCTGCTGTGCGGCTAGGTCGAGTCCGTGCATTATGGCGGAACCCTTGCCTTGGTTGCGTGGCAGCACCATGACTTTCAGGCCGGGGGTGTCCTGCGCCATCGCCTGCAAGCCTTCGGCGGTGCCGTCCGTACTGCCGTCCACCACCACCCATACCGGGTCCCATTGGCATCGCGCATCAGCAACGGTCTCATAGACCTTCCAGCCAGGGTTGTAGCTGGGAATCAGGACGAGGTGCGTGGAGGAAGGGGCGGTGTTCATCAGAATGCCATTCAAGTGTTTTGCGAAGGACGGGCGACGGCAGGAAGCGGCCTCAACTCGGTAGCGAAGTAATGTTCAAGTTCGGCTGTGAACAAGCGGGTATTGCCGGACGGGTCAAAGCGTCGTCCCAGCCGCACACGATAGTATATCGGCAGGGCCGCCCGTCGAAACAAGGGCCAGTTTTTGCCGAGAAAGGCCGAGTTGGTTTCGATGAAAACCGTCTGGATCGGCACTCCGGCGTAGGCTGCGATCAGGCTGATGCCGCCTTTGAAGGCATTGACTGGCATCCGAGTGGTGCGGGTGCCTTCGGGAAACAGCAACAACTGGCTGCCCCGCCGCAAGTCTTCGACCGCTTCCCGGATCATACCCCGTGGCGAGTCGTTGCGGATGTAGTGAGCCAGCCGGGAGCCAGCGCCAAATAGGATGTTGTCCAGCAGTACGGCTTTCAGAATGCAAGCCACGTTAGGCAGACGCGAGAGGATCATCACTGCGTCCAGCAGGCTGGGATGGTTGGGCGCGATGATCAACGGGCCTTGCTCGCGCAGACTGTCGAGGGCGTGAAGGTCGAAGCGGAAGCCCCGCGTTAATTCAAGGCTGGCAAGGTAGAAGCGGAATCCTGCCATAATGGCGGCACGGCCCAGCGGTCTCACCCAGCGCTCTGGCAGCACACGGTGCAACAACACCGCGAAAACCGACCATAACAGACAGAGGTAGGCCAGAAACCCCAGCCCGAAAAGCAGGACGAGATATTCATAAACGGCGAGCAAGATGCGGCGAGGCATCAGCCAGTCCGCCATTGCTTGCTTAACCTATGCATGCTCCTGGCTCCAGAAGTCATAAAAATTGAACCAGTTGTAAGGGGCTAACCGGCAATGCTGTTCGAGCTTGGCGGCATAGCGCCGCACCCATTCGGCGATGGCGGCATCGCGGTTTTGCCTAGGCAGCTCAATCCGCTCGGCAAAGCGCTCGAAGCGAATCGCGTAACGCCCCGGCCCTAGGCGCAGGCAATAAAAAAAGATGACCGGGACTTTGAGCAGGTGAGCCAGCAGCGTCGGCGCGGCGGGAAACCAAGCTGGCTCGCCGAGAAACTCGCACCGCACACGCTTGCTGCCTAAGAGGATGGATCGGTCGCCCAAGATCGCCAACATGCCGCCTTGACCGACATGCTGGTCGACGCCCACGAGCGAGTCCGCCGCGCCGATGTTAAACACCTGTGCGGCCAAGCTAGGGTTCAGGTGCTGGAACAGGGTGCGGACGATGGGCGAATTGTCTTGGTAGACCAAGGCTTTGATGGGCAGATGTTGGCGTGTGAGGCCAAGCCCTCGCAGGAGTTCAAAACTGCCAAAATGGGCACCCAGCAGTAGGCAGCCCTCGCCCTTGTCTAGCTGGGCTTGCAACAGATTGAAGCCCTGCACATCGAGCGCGAGAAAGTCGCTACGCCCGGCAAACACAAAGACGCGGTCGAGGATAGTTTCGGCGAAGGTGTGATAATGGCGGAAGGCATCCAGCCAGCCAGCGGGTTTGTTTTCAAGCCTAGTCAGATAAGTCTGCGATGCCTGCCGTGGCTGCTTGGCAAACAGCAGAAAAAAAGCGCTGATTGGATAAAGCAGGATTCTAGCCGCCCCCCTGCCAATGTTGAGCGCAAGCCACACAATCGTCCACAGCCAAAAGCGGTTGCCTCTTTCCGGTTGCTGGGTCCAATCCTGCGCCATGCTCAGCCCCCCGCCGATAGCTTCAAGGGCAGCCAAGCCCAGCGGATAAAGGGGGCTATTTCGTCCGGCGGATTTCGACGGTATGGGCCAACGCTGCCAATGACGAGAAGATTTGAGTATTGTCCGGGTCGTCGGATTTGATCTGAAAGCCGTAAGCCTTGGACAGAACCAGCGCGAGTTCGAGGATGTCGATGGAATCCAGACCCAATCCTTCCCGGTACAGCGGCAGAGCCGGATCGATGCTGCCAGGATCGGTGTCTAGGTTGAGCGATTGCGTGATGAGTTCCGCGACTTCCTGCTCCAGTGGGGACAACTGCGACATCAAATAGCTCCGTGGGATTTTTGCGAGTAAGAAAGGTGGCTATTATAAAGTGCGCAAGCACCAAAAGGCCAAAACGATTGTCCATGACTAGCCCCCTGCCGCTAAGAAGGTGGCGATGGCACCGTGTAAGATGGGGCTATCGTCCAAGGATACTTCGACTTGATAATAGGTCAGCGGCGGGGCGGTAGCCTCCAGTCGCACGGAGGCCGACAGGGCTTGGTCGGCTTGTACCCGCTCGGCGAAAAACACGACATCGCGTAGGGCGACGAGATAGCCAATGCGCGGTGCCGTGTCATCCCCTGCGCGCCAGCGCCGCATCGACTCCCAGGCCGCCGCTGTCTGTGCCGCCGCTTCCAGCCCGACCAGCGCTGGGGCGCTGCCGTCGCGGACAAGTGCGCAGGCTGATGGGATGGATGCTGCGCAGCTTAGGCCATGGGCCGTCGCACTCAAAATCGCCGTTAGCAAACGCATCGGCGGACGCTGTGGCAGCAGTGTGTCGAGAGGTGGCACATCGACGTGGCCAGTCATGGAGGCAAACTCCGCCAACAACGGGCAAGGCTTATCGGGATGGCCTAAGATCAACTCGCCGTTGGCGACCAACCCGCCTTCGCGCCGCAAATCGAAACGCGTATGCCCGTTGCCAACTTCCCGCGTAGCGAGGTCGAGGCAGTCGCCGGGCAGCACGAGTTGACGAAGCCGGGTAAACACAATGCCCCGCAAGCATACCGGATTCTGAATTTTCCTCGCCAGCGTGTCGAGAACCAAGGTCAGTAAGGCGACGCCCGGAAGGATGGGTTGATCCGGGAAATGCCCTTCGAACAAGGCACCACTTGCCGGTATGGCAATGCTCGCGTTCATGTTTTTCTGGCGACAATCGCCGCCGCCACGAAACTTGGGTAAGCTCCGCGGATGGCGGCGATGTCTGGATAGATGCGAACCCCTTTAAAACCGTTGGCTATCAAGGCTGATGTCCATTGCTCAGGGGTTAGGAAGCCGCCATTCGGACGCCAAGTAGGCACCAACAGCGGATCGCGGAACGCGGTTAGCAAATTGAACACAAATTCCATGTGCAGGGGCGTATCCGCAAAAGGTCTCACACATTCGGACATCACCATCACGCCACCGACTTTCAGCGCCGACCTTAGCTCGCACAGCGTGGCTGCAAGATCGCGGGCAACGTGCAGCACATTGACGCCATAGACGAGCGAATAGGTGGCGGGTGAGATGCCCCCCTCAGCAAAAGGCCGGTCGATGTCGAGGGGCGCGAAACTCAGCGGGCAGTCCGTCCACCGCGCCAGCAAGCTGCGTCGGGCGCGTTTGAGGAAGAGGGCTGATATCTCGGTGAAGTGGTAAGCGGCAATGGGCTTGGTGCGAGCCTTGAATCGGTCAAGCAGGGCTTCCGTGCCGCTACCCAAGCCTCCCCCGATTTCGAGAATGCTGACGGGTCCTTCGGGCAGGGACTGTTCCGCCGCGATGGCCCCCAAAGCGTTGCTGACGGCATACATCGGGTTGTCATTGGAGAAATATTTTACCCAGGCGCTGATGCCCTCGGCGCTGAACAGCGCCTGCTCGCCAGTCATTTGTCCACGCAAAATGGCTGGATAGTATTCGGCGGCCAGTGTCGTTATCGCAAAAGACGGAACGTAGCGGGGGTCATGCCCCTGCTGGCGCTGCAAAATCTCGTTAGGATCGAGTTCGGGCAACGGTTGTTCGAGTCGATGAAGTATCTCGCCATTGGCCTCTACGCCGGATTCCAACCAGCCGCGCCGGGTGAGCATCGCTAAAATCCAAGCCACAGGCACCCGTGCCACCGATGCCGCAAGCCCGGCTTGCGCTAGCACCTGCTCCAGCGTGACGCCCACATTCTTGCGGAACGCGGCTTCCAGCCCGGTGGAGCGGAACACCGCGAGAGTCAAGCGGGCGACATACTCTTCGAGGAGGTCGCAGGAGAGGATAAAGGCATCGCCAAACAAAGGCAGAAGCTCGGGCGGAAACAGGGTGGCCCGCTCGTCTTCTGCGTTGCGTTGGGAGGTGACGGGCATGGTGCGGCTAGTTGCCTTTTACGATGGTGCACCACTCGCCAACGATATTTAATAAATTCCTCGCCGAGTGATCCACCGAAGTCACCTCGGTGATTTTGCCATTTTCTTTGGCGGCGCGGACACTGGCATCGCCTCGCGCCAGCAAGCCTAGGATGGATTGAGCACAGGCTTTGCCCGTTTTCAGTTTGGCCAGTTCTTCGGCGCCACCTTTACCGGTTGCCGTATCGCCCCAGATAACTTCTGTGCCCAACACACCTTTGATTGGCGAATCGACAATCATACATCCGCCCAGATCAACCGCAACGATCATCATACCGAGTATCAAGCATTTATTCATGGCTACACTTCTTCAGTTTTATTATCGGGTATTTGCGTATGCGGAAAGGGTTGGACCAATATACCTATAGAATCATCGCGCAAACCGCAGAACATAGGCTAACCAATAGATTGCCCTGATTCTGTGCGGCAGCGCACATAAAACCCGTTAAAAATCGGCTATCACTATGTGCGCTTACGCACAGACTTCGCTCCGACCGATGTGTACCGTGATGAAAGAAAGTTTGCAGCAGCATTCCGCGTTATAGCCAAGGCTAATATCAGGAGACCGTCATTAACATAAAACGAACTAACAACAGAACCGGCAAACGGCTCGACGGTCAATGCATAAAAAAGTGTGGACTGTCACCATGAGCCCGCTACTATTTTCCCATTTTACGGCGATGAGCTGCATCGGCGCGGGGCTGGGCCAGACCTTGGATGCGCTATGTAGCCAGCGCGGCGGGCTGGCAGCTTGCCAGTTTGAAGGCATCGACCTCGACACTTGGATCGGCGAGGTGCGAGATGTCGACGCGGTGCGGATTCGCCACGATCTTCGCGAGTTCGACTGCCGCAATAATCGCCTTGCGCAAATGGGCTTGGCCCAGGATGGTTTGGCTGAGGCGGTGGAACAGACGGCGGCGCGTTTCGGACGGTCGCGGATAGGTGTGTTTTTGGGCACCAGCACGACCGGCATTCTCCAGACCGAGCAAGCTTACCGGCGACGCGACCCTGTCAGCGGCGTCCTGCCGGCTGATTTTGTTTATCATGGCACGCACAACCCCTTCTCGGTGGCCGACTTCACACGGCGCTATTTTCGCCTGACTGGACCCGCCGTCGCCGCCTCATCCGCCTGTTCTTCCAGCGCCAAAGTGTTCGGCTCGGCGCGGCGCATGATCGAAGCCGGACTGATCGACGCCGCCTTGGTGGGAGGCATCGATTCCTTGTGCCTGACCACGCTTTATGGCTTCAACTCACTAGAACTGCTGTCCAGCCAGCCTTGCCGACCGTTTGACGCCGAACGCGACGGCATTTCCATCGGCGAAGCAGCGGCTTTGGGCCTGCTAACGCGGCCACAGGACGACTTGGACAGTGATGCGATTTTGCTGCTCGGTGTTGGCGAATCCAGCGATGCCTACCACATGTCATCCCCACACCCGGAGGGGCTGGGCGCTCGCTTGGCGATGCAAGCCGCCTTGGACAGCGCCAGCCTGGTACCTAGGGATATTGATTACATCAACCTGCATGGCACCGCCACGATTAGCAACGATGCGGCTGAAGGGCGGGCCGTCGCTGCGCTATTCGGTGCCGAAACGCCATGCAGTTCAACCAAGGGTGCCACTGGACATGCGCTAGGCGCAGCCGGCGGGATCGAAGCGGTGATCTGTGCGTTGGCTTTGCAGCAAGGCTTGTTGCCGGGTAGCGTGAATACACGTCGGGCAGACCCTGGCCTAGCGCTCGATTATCTGCTAGTCAATCGCCGCCAACCTATTTCCCGGGTACTGAGCAACTCCTTTGGTTTCGGCGGCAGCAACTGTTGCTTGGCATTTGGCCGTGCTAACTGAAACCGGCTTGGCCTTGCGACCACTGACCGTCAGTCTGGAGGGCATCGGACTGCTGGGTCCGGGGCTGGCCGACTGGCGGGAGGGGCTAGCCATTCTTGCCAACCGCGCTGACTACCGGCCTAGCGCCACCGTGTTGCCACCGCCCGCCGCGCTGCCTCCGACGGAGCGGCGGCGGTCTGGCAAAGCGGTCAAGCTTGTTCTGGCCATCGGTCAAGAGGCTGTCGCCGCCGCCGGGCTAGACCCGTCCACGTTGGCGACGGTGTTTTCCTCCTCCGGTGGCGATGGCTACAACTGCCATGAGATCTGTGTGACGCTGGCCTCTGGCGACCGCCGGATTTCGCCGACACGCTTCCATAATTCGGTACACAATGCGCCAGCCGGTTATTGGAGCATCGCCGTCGGCGCAATGGCCCCTTCCACTGTGGTGTGCGGCTTCGATGCCAGTTTCGGCGCAGGGTTGTTGGAAGCTATAACCCAAGTCGCCGTGGATGGCATCCGCACACTGCTGATTGCCTACGACACCGATTACCCAGAGCCATTAAGAAGTGTCCGGCCCATTTTCGATGCCTTTGGTGTCGCGCTGGTGTTGGCATCCGCCCATAGCTCAAGGGCTTGCGCCGAAATTACGGTGACCTTCACAGTCGCCGCCCCTGACCATCTCGCCAATGCGGATTTGGAAGCACTAAAGCTTGCCATTCCCGCCGCCCGCAGCCTGCCGTTACTGCAAGCCATCGCGCAGGGCAGGCCGAGACGGGTGGTGCTTGATTACCTCGATCCTTTGCACTTGGCAGTCGAGGTCTCTCCATGACCCTCCGCCCCGTGGCAGTAGACATTGTCCGCAACTTAAAGTGGACGGCAATGGTTGGCCTGTTGCTGGCCTATCCGTTGCTGGCGCACTATTCCGCGCTCACGGCTTCAGTCGATTTGGGTGTTCTATTAGCCGTCCTGCCGTTGGTGGTCATCGCCTTAGGTTTCACCTGGCGTTCGCCACGCCGATTGGCCCTGTTGGCAATAACCGGGTTCGTGATCTCACTGGCTTTCCTAGCGGATACTTGGGATATGCTGCGGCAGCATTTCGGCTGGCTATTCCTTGTGCAATATGTGGCAACGCACCTAGCCCTGTGCCTAGTGTTCGGACATACCCTGTTAGCTGGACGACAAGCGCTGTGTTCGCAGTTCGCAGCGGCCATCGAGCACCACCCCCTGCCACCGGGAGTCAGCCGTTACACTCGGAAGTTGACCGTCGCCTGGACGGTTTATTTCGCTTTCATGGCAGTGGTATCTAGCTTGCTCTTCTGGCTGGCCCCGTTCACGGTCTGGTCGGCTTTCGCCAACTTTCTTACCCCGCTTTGCTTGCTGTTTATGTTTCTTGCCGAATACGCGATCCGCCTGTGCGTCCTGCCCCACGTCAAACATTCCAGACTGCTTGAATCGATACGGATATTCTGGCAATCGCCGCCCACGCCGGGTCGGCCAAGCTGAACCGGGCGAGGACAGTCGTGCATAGTGTTGTGCAGCAAAGCTTCCCGCTGGTCACACATAGTTCCCCGGACGGGCCGATCGCTTTCCGTGCTGGTCAGGCCATCACGGTTCGCCAGTTTCTCGCCGATGTCCACCGCCTCGCCCGACTACTGGGCGGAGGCAGACATGTGCTCAATTTGTGCGGCGACCGTTACCGTTTCATGGTGGGGCTGGCCGCCGCCATGGTAAGCGGCAAAACCAGCCTGCTGCCGTCCTGCCAAGCGCAGGGTATGATTCAGACCTTGGCCGCGTTTGCCCCCGACAGCGTCTGTTTGACTGATGGCTATGCGCCCACCGTCGAACTGCCCGTCATCCGTTTTCCCGAAGGCGAAGCACCGCAGGGCCGAACCAATCCCACCGTGCCGATGATAGCCGGGAAACTCGCGGTAGCCTATGTCTTTACCTCCGGCTCCACCGGAATGCCAGTGCCGCATCTGAAAACCTGGGCATCCTTGGTGCGGAATGTGAGGGCTGAAGCGAAGCGACTGGGCATGGTCGCAGCTTTGCCTTGGACGATGGTAGCCACCGTACCGCCACAGCATATGTATGGTTTGGAATCGAGTGTCTTGCTGGCTATGCAATCCGGTGGCTCGATCAGCGCCGACCCGCACTTTTTTCCACTGGACATCTGCGCTGCGATCACTTCCGCACCGCGACCACGATTGTTAGTGACGACCCCGTTCCATCTGCGTTCCCTGCTGGCCGGGGAACAGGATGTCCCGCCAGTGGACATGCTGTTGTCGGCGACCGCGCCGATTTCCGATGCCCTTGCCCAAGCAGCGGAACAGCGACTCGCCGCACCGTTGATGGAGATTTACGGTTGCACCGAGAGCGGTCAACTTGCCAGTCGAAGACCTTCGTTATCTGTCGAATGGCATCTTTTTCCAGGTGTGCGGCTTCGTTATGAAAATGGACAAGCTTGGGCCGATGGCGGCCATGTCGAAGGAAGTGTCGAACTATGCGATGTGTTGGAGCCGGTAACCGAAGATCGCTTTCTGTTGCGGGGCCGCACTGCCGACTTGGTGAATATCGCCGGACATCGCAGTTCGCTGGCTTACCTGAACCACCAACTCAATACGATCCCCGGTGTGCTGGACGGCGTGTTTTTCATGCCCACGGACACATGCATGGAACGGGTGGCCCGGCTCACCGCCTTCGTGGTAGCGCCTGTGCTGAATGCCGAGGGTTTGACCCGCGCCCTGCGCGAGCGAATCGCCCCGGCCTTTTTGCCGCGTCCTTTAATTTTCGTCGATGCCTTGCCGCGCAACGAGACCGGCAAACTGCCCCACGAATGGCTGGCTGCGCTGGCCCGGAAAGCCCCGGTGACATGATGGGTTCACGCTACCTTCTTCTCCTGTGGCTGATGCTGATGCAAGGCCAAAACGCCGCCGCAGAAGACTTTGGGCTGGATACGCTACTACCCATCTTGGCACAAAACAGGGGCGGCCGCGCCCGTTTCAGCGAGCGGAAATTCATCAGTTTGCTCGACAAACCGATCGAATCGTCGGGTGAGCTAGTCTATGCCAAACCCGACCATCTAGAAAAAAACACCCTCAAACCCCAACCCGAACACCTGACACTGGACAATGGCATCCTCAGCGTCGAACGCAAGGGCCAGAAGAAAAGTGTGCAAATGAACGATTATCCTGAACTCGCCATTTTCATCGAGAGCTTGCGAGGAACGCTGGCTGGTGACCGCGCCGCGCTGGAACGGATTTATCGCCTGTTTTTGGGCGGCTCGGCAGCGCATTGGACTTTGCTGCTGCTGCCTTCCGCGCCTGAAATGTCCGCCATCATTAGCCAAATCAAAATCACTGGCGAATCTGCGCAATTGCGCAGCATTGAAATCCAGCAAGCGGACGGCGACCGTTCGGTGATGAGCATCGAGCCGATTCGGGAAGAACCATGAATCCGCTTGCTAAGAGAGGGCGAGTCTGCGTGATATTGATCTGGCTAGGATTTATTCTAGCCAGCAGCGGGATCGTGGGGCGGACCAATTTCAACGAGGACATGTCGGCCTTCCTGCCCGCCAATCCTACTCAACAACAACAACTGTTGGTTTCAATGCTCAAAGACGGGATGGTGGCCCGCTTGATCCTAGTCGGTATCGAAGGCGGTGATGCTGTCACCCGCGCCGAGCTATCCAAGTTTATGGCGAAGCGGCTGCGTGACGATTCGGTTTTTTTGCAAATCAGCAACGGGGATGCTTCCAGCCAAGAGCGGGATCGCAAGCTTTTGTTTGGCAACCGTTATCTGTTGAGTCCTGCTGTCAGCGCCGAACATTTTAGCGAGGCCGGCCTACATGCGGCGTTGGCTGCATCCATCGAAGCCTTAGCCTCTTCGTCGGGTTTGTTGCTCAAATCCCTGTTGCCCGGCGACCCCACTGGGGAGATGGTCCGCTTGTTGGGCTTGATCGACAGCGGTTCACAACCTACCAGCCTGCACGGGGCTTGGGCATCCAAAGATGGAACGAGGGCGCTGTTATTGGCATCGACTAGGGCTTCTGGTTCTGACCTGGACGGGCAGCAGCAGGCCATCCTCACTATTCGGCAAGCTTTCGACGTGGCGGCGGGAGTTGCCGCAAAGGATTCGGCAAATCCCGATGCATCCCCCCGCTTAGTTTTGGCGGGGTCTGGCGTGTTTTCCGTCGCCGCCCGCGACACCATCAAAAGCGAGGTCATCCGACTGTCCGTGCTTGGTTCGCTGACCATATTCACGCTGCTACTGGCGATTTACCGTTCCTTAGCGACTGTTGTGCTGGGTTTGTTACCGGTGGCATCCGGCATTTTGGCTGGCATCGCCGCCGTAAGCCTAGGGTTTGGCGTGGTATATGGCATCACCTTGGGGTTTGGCGCAACGCTGATCGGCGAAGCGGTGGATTACTCGATCTATCTATTCATCCAATCGCAACAGGATGCCCGGCTCTGGGCCAGCCGTTTCTGGCCGACGATTCGCCTAGGGATGCTGACCTCAGTTTTTGGCTTCGCGTCTTTATTGTTCTCGGGGTTTCCGGGCTTGGCCCAATTGGGGCTTTATTCCATCGTCGGCTTGTTGACGGCTGCGACGGTGACACGCTTCGTATTGCCTGCCTTGCATCCGGGTGCGTTTAGCCACCGTGATTTTGCGCCCTTCGGTGTCCTGCTTTTGAACGGCATCCGCTGGGCGCGGCACTGGCGTTGGCTGCCTGCCGCCTTGTTGGCTGTCGCTTGTGTGATTGTTTTCTGGAACCGGGACGGTATGTGGAGCCATGATCTAGCCGCGTTAAGCCCGGTGTCTGCCGCCGACCAGTCGCTAGATGCCAGTCTGCGGGCCGGTTTGGGCGCGCCGGACGGCGGTTATCTGGCAATCGCTTCGGGACAGGACCGCGAGGCAGCCTTGGCGGCGGCGGAAAAATTGGGGTCTATTTTGCAAACGTTAACCACGCAAGGCGTGATCGCGGGATTTACCAGCCCTGCGTTGTTCCTGCCGAGTTTGGATACTCAACAAGCCCGGTTGTCCAGCCTGCCGACCTCGGACGAATTGCAGCACAGCTTGCGCGATGCGGTGCCTGGCTTGCCTGTGCGGGCGGATCGCTTCAAGCCCTTCCTCGCTGACGTGGAATCAGCCCGTCGGCGCGGTCCGCTGCGGCAAGCCGATTTGCAGGGTACGAGCTTTGCGCTTGCGGTGGACGGGTTGTTGCTCCGGCAGGATCAGCGTTGGCTCGCGCTGTTGCCACTCAGGGAACCAGTTATCGGCAGCCCTATTGACACCGTGGCTTTGCGTCAGGCTATCGCGGCCTCGGGCTTGGCCGATATTGGCTTTGTGGACATCAAATCAGAAGCCGACCAGCTCTATGCGGGTTATCTCAGGGATGCGATGGCATTCTCGCTAACTGGCTTGGCGGCGATTGTCGTCTTATTGCTAGCGGCTTTACGCTCAGTAAAGCGGGCTGCTCGCGTGATGGCCCCTTTGCTGATTGCCGTGTTAGTGGTCGTCGCGGGCTTGGCGCTGTTTGGGCAAAAACTGACGCTATTGCATCTGGTCGGCCTATTGTTAACTGTGGCGGTCGGCTCCAATTATGCGTTATTCTTCGACCTAGGCAGACAGGAAGTCGAAACACCATCAGTTGAACAAGCCATCACCTTGGCCTCGCTGGTGTTCGCCAATTTTGCCACCGTGGCGGGCTTTGGCCTGCTGGCTTTTTCGCCGGTTCCCGTGCTTCAGGCCATCGGCGTAACCGTCGCACCCGGGGCGGTTTTAGCGCTGGCTTTTTCCGCCTTGCTAGCTGATTTCGACCCATGAACATTTTTTCCGCACCGCACTGGCATCCCGGCCCATTCATCCAGGCTTCCGCGCTATTGCATGTCGGTGCGGCTATCGTGACGACTTTTAACCTTGACTTATGGCCTTGGGGCTTGAGTGCCGTCGCCGCCGACCACGCGCTGTTGACGCTGGCCGGTCTGCTGCCGCGTTGCGCTTGGCTAGGCCCGAATTGGCGGCGGCTGCCTGCCGAGGCGGTGGCGCGGGGCGAGCTTGCGCTTTCGTTTGACGACGGACCCGACCCGATGGTCACGCCTGCTGTGCTCGATCTGCTAGACCGCTGGGGTTTCAAGGCAAGCTTTTTCTGCATCGCCGAACGCGCCTTGCGTCATCCTGAACTGGTCGGGGACATCATCCGCCGCGGTCACGCGGTGGAAAACCACACACTACGCCACCGTCATGATTTCTCCCTGCTCGGGCCGCAAGCCATGTTGGACGATGTGTCGGCCGCCCAAGAAATACTGACCGCGCTGACCGGGATACCGCCCCGGTTCTTTCGCGCACCTGCCGGCTTGCGTAATCCTTTTCTGGACCCAGTGCTGTCCCGGTTGGATATCAAGCTCGCAAGCTGGACCCGGCGCGGCTTCGACACCCGCAACGGCGATGCGGACAGGGTCTGCGCCCGCTTGCTGTGCAGCCTGTCCGCAGGCGACATTCTGCTGCTGCACGACGGCAATTCGGCCCACACCATTAACGGCAACGCCGTGATTTTGGATGTTCTGCCGCATGTGTTGGAGGCCATCGCCTCCGCCGGTTTACGACCGGTAACGCTGCGCTTGGCACTGCCATGAAACGCGCACTGGTCACCGGCGGGAGTGGCTGCATCGGCGCGGCCATCAGCCGCCGCTTGGCCGCCGATGGCTTGCATGTGCTGATTCATGCCCATAAAGGTCTGGAAGTGGCGCAGATGCTAGCCAGTGAAATTGTGGCTGCAGGCGGTTCAGCCGAAGCCTTAAATTTCGACGTAACCGATGGCGAGCGGGTACGGGCAAGCCTGGAAGCCTTGCTGGAAGCAGGCCCAATCCAAGTGTTGGTCAACAATGCCGGCATCATTGACGATGCCGTGTTTCCGGGCATGGGCGAGGGGCAATGGCGACGCGTCATCGACGTGTCAGTCAACGGGTTCTTCAACGTCACTCAGCCGCTTACGCTACCGATGTTGCGCACCCGTTGGGGGAGAATTGTCACGATCACCTCGGTGGCAGCCCTCATTGGCAACAGGGGCCAAGTGAATTACTCCGCCGCCAAGGGCGCTTTGCACTCGGCCACCAAGTCATTGTCCCTAGAGCTTGCCAGCCGCGGCATCACCGTCAACGCCGTAGCCCCCGGTGTCATTGCCACACCAGTCAGCGCGCCCTGTTTTGACGAGCCAGCCATCCGGCGCATCGTGCCGATGCAACGCGCCGGCCGACCGGAGGAAGTCGCCGATTTGGTGGGATTTTTGTGTTCCGAGCAAGCCGCCTACATTACTGGACAGATCATCTCCATCAACGGCGGAATGGCTTGAGGTTCGCGCCACTCCCCGCCTTACGGGAATACGATGGCAATGCCGCCGCTCGCTTCGATTTCGACCAGCAGTTCGCGTCGGCAGATCGGCTCTCATCTAGGCGGTCTTTGTGCGGTAGCACATAGCATTACAGTACTTTATCGCCATGACCGAAACTATCCTAAAACTCCGCCAAGCTGGCGATCTGGTGTTGCTTCAAGCTGACGAATTACGTCATCACGTTTTATCTTTCCTAAATCAGTTCTCGGTATTGATTCAAAAAATGCATAGACTGTTGGGGCTTTGTAGAACTCCAAACTCCCAATACAATGGGTTTGGAGACGCTGCGCCAGTCCTTCGCGATTGATGCCGATGGCAGGAACGATAGCCGCAGCTACGCATTGATAGGTCTTGGGGTCGGGAAGCCCTACAACGGCGCAATCGGCCACCTCAGGGTGAGCTAACAGTACCGTTTCCACATCTTGAGGGAGGCATTCAAGACCGTCGACCTTGATGTTTTCCTTGATTCTTCCGCAGATGGTAAGATAACCGTCCGTGTCGAGTGACCCAAGGTCGCCAGTGCGAAACCATCCCGAAGCGGAGAAGCCGTGATCACCCATTTCCCAATAGCCAACCATGACGTTGGAACCTTTGATCAACACCTCCCCTACCCCCTTCGCACTGGGATTGTCTATGGAAATCTGCACGCCAGAACTCGGTAGCCCGGCGGTTGCAATCTTATCTGGGTTATCATTAAAACAGTGGTAGACGCTCCGGCTTGCCTCGGTAAGGCCATAGTAAGTATAAAAGCGGGTATGGGGTAATAGGCTTATCAGGTCGCGTACTAGCATGTCTCTGATCGGCGTGACGTTGGCGAGAATGTAGCGCAAATTTCTCCCTTTTTCGCGAAACGCCTCTCGGTGGGTGTCGGTGAGGCGGGCCAGCATGCCAGGGGTGGACAAAAAACCGGTAATGCCCTCTGCTTCAATGACATCAAGCATGTGATGCAAGTCTGCGTCATCCATCGCACCGAAAAAATAGGGAAGGATAATCGTTGGATTGCCTAAAATGAGATTGGCGTGGAAGTGTCCGAGTCCGCCAGTGGAACCTAAAGGCATGACAATGATTTCTCTGTCATTCACCGTTATGTTGGCGATTCCAATCAAGGTTCTGGTGACGAAGTCGACATTCTCTTGCGTGGTTATCACCGCCTTGGGTGTCCCGGTGGTTCCACTGGTAAACATCATGTAAGCTACTTCGTGACGCTCGCCGGGCCAAACTGGGTCGAGATCAAGTACTGAATTATCGGGGTAGTTCACCACTGCACAAGGTAAACCCATTTCATCTAGGGAATCGCTATCGGTGATGATTAGGCGGGCACTGGTATGCGAGGCTGCGAACGCTACGAAGGATGGTTTTCGTTGTGAATATAAATGTACCGGGATGGCGCCCAGCGTCATGGTGGCGAGGTAAGCTGCCAAGTGGTAAATGTGTCGGCTGAGATAAAGCACCACGCGATCTCCTTTTCGCACTCCTTCATTCCTCAGCCAAGCGGCTAGATGGGTGACGAGTTCAAAAAATGCACCGAAGGAGTATGACTCCTCTGTTTCGCCTAGAAAGGTGGTATTAGCTTGTCTGTGTGCATGAAGTTCTAGATAATCGAGGATCATTGATTGCTTCAACAAAGTGCGTTTAGGGTCTCAAAAACAGGGTCTATGACAGTAATCTGGTTCAAGTAGGCGCGGGTATAGGCATTGCCTTGCTCACGCAGGGCAGCAAACAAAAGCGGAATTTCGGTACAGCCGGCCAGGAGCGCATCCACTGGCTCATTGCGATGGGCGAGACACTCGATCAGGTTATCGCCATTCATCAGCAAGCTGTCAGAGCCATATCCTTTAATCCCCTTGAAGATGGCATGTTGGAGCAGATAACGCTCTTCCTCGTTGGGTTCACACCAATTGAGTTTCGCCTTCTCTGCGGCCCGGGAATAGAAACCGCTAAACCTGGTTCCTTCGGTGGTGAGGAGCATGAGACGGCGTGGTGCGAGACGGCTGGCAGCGGTCATCGCGGCGCTAGGCAGGGGATGGAAGCTTATTTCAGGGGGGAGATGTTGCAATAGCCTAGGTAGAAAATGGTGAACGGTATTGCATAACACGATTAAGTTGGCGGCCCGCGCCTTCACTTGCGATACTAAATAGTCAATCTCGGCATGGAGTAAAGTCACAACGGTTTCGGCGGCGCGACCATCCCCCCGCGCTTCGATCTGAATGGCATAGGTACGGCACGGGATGTTACAGGCTTGGTGAAGCACGATCTCGCGCCAAGGGTCTAGGCTGAGGGCTAGATCGAAACCATCCAACCCTGCCATCGGACCCATGCCGCCTAGCAAAAGTAGTGGGTTGCCGCGCACTTGTGGTGGAACGTAGTGCAATGTCACACTGGGGTGAAGCTGGTCCGCCGCCCGCATACCTAGACTCAGTGAACGATCTCGCCAGCCAAGGCGTTGCTCGTTTACCCAGGCGCGCACCGTATTGGGATCGGTGTGGTGGGCAATCATCCTATTGGAGTGCGTCAATGCGATGCCTTAGGGCCTCCATGATAGCCCCAGAACGTTCAAGGTACTCCGTGAAAAGGCTTTCGGCATTGCACAGATCAATGCTGGAACCGGTAGCGCGATTATAGGTATTGAGGGCATTCAGTACGCAATTGAAGTGCGCTTCCTCCACACTACTATCGACATGGCAGCGAATGTAAACGCTGAGGCGTTTAACTTCGCGATCATCATATTCGATCCGTCTGAGAAGTGTCTCAAAGGGAAGCATGGCAAATGAGTATTCACCGTGGTTGTATATTTCCGAAAACATATTGGTAAGCAAGCCAGTTTCAATCGGAGCATGCACCATGTTGTGGTAAATCCAGCTTTTGAACTCCGCCGCCTCGGGTATACAATGCGAATCAAGTCGCCAAGCATCGTTGCCGCAGATTGCCTCGGCCAAGTCGTCAAAAAGCTGTGCATGGGTTCGTAGATGAGGAGTGCCGACACTGAGGTCTTCGTAGCTGGTTTCAGCATTGAGTGCAGCAGCAACAAAGTAAAGATCACGCTTTGGTGATGCTTCAGCCATGGCAAGCTGTTGGAGGCGGCAGCTAAGCCCATAGATGGGAAGCATTTTTAGATGGGTGCTATGCCACGACTTGATGAAACCGCAAGCCGCTTCGACAGAAGGCCGACGAGAAGAGAAAGCATTGAAGGTATCTTCGATCTTGGCGAGGGTTGGGGAGGCGTACTCGAAACTTCTTACCAGCACTTCTTTTAAGCCGTCAGGGGTGACGGTGGCTATGATTGGTGTTACGGCAGCTTGGATAGATGACATGATTTTCTCTTAGAAAAGTTTCTTAGTGTTCTTATGTACATGAAAACCTACCTGAACCTATATTGACCCAGAGATTTTCTTGAAGAGCCAAGGTTTATGAAAATCTCGGCTTGATGAGGCTACTAGCCAGATAGTCAATAATTTCATTCATCACCTCATTCTCACGTTCGCCTAGTATCATTAGGTTACAGTTCTGCGGATAAGCCCAGCGGTTGATCATAGCGGCTGCGTAGCCGGGCTGTTTTTCCTCTTCCAGTTTTGATTTGTTGACAGCATCCCACAGCACTACCGATGGAACATTCAGGGCAGTCGCAGCGTGAGAAGGCCCTGTGTCGAAGCCGACATAGGCATCAGCCGCCCAAATCAAGGCAAATAGTTCGCGTAAGGTCGTCATGGGCTGGTCCAACGGCAATGGCTTTGGCGCATCACCCCCTCCCACGGCGAAAAAACCGACATGTCCTTGTAGATTGGCTATAAGTTCTAGCCACCGATCTAGATACCAGGGCGAGTCAGGCCCGGGCGAAGAGCGCCCATAAGGGCAGAGGCAAATCAAAGGGCGGGGCAAATGGGCAAGTTGCTCCAGCGCGTTGCGTTGTTCATTTTCGGTCAGGTAAAGATCACCTTGCAGGGGCACACCCGGATAACGATGGAGACCATAGGTGGAAAGGTAATTATCAATAATATGACCAGGTTGAGGGAAGTTGTGCGCCTCACAATTAACTTCCCACATAAGTTCAAGGTCGAGCTGTTCGCCGTCGACTATCTCCCCGATATAAGGGTTGTTTTCCCAAGTGGGATAAGATGTGCCGCCGCGTTCCTGATTATCCCATTCCTCATAAGTACCTGTCAAAAGACGAATAGGGCGGCCTATTCGGCGAGAAAACGCCCGTACCACGGGGGTAAAGCAAATTAGACTACCGATTCCAAGACGCTGCCCGATGGCAAGATCACAACCGAACGACTCGGCTGCGCGACGTGAATAAAGCATTGGCGGTGTTTTTAGAAGTCCAGCAGTAAGAGGGGTACTGTTCATGTTTTCACAACCGGGGTAGAAAAGCAGCAATTTGCTTTCTTGTCAAAACTTCTAGCGCGAACCCCATGTACCTTACCCGCAACGAACTCCACGCGAAAAAAAACTTGATGCTGTTTCAGCGTACCGTCGGCGCAGATAAATGGATGGGGAGTGTGTGCGTGGAAAGCCTGCACAATATAATCGTCCCGCTCTTCGAAGAATACTTGGCTCAGGATGTCGAGCGAAGGTTGAATATATACCCCCCGAGTGTCGTAGTTGTCTAGTGGCTTAATGACCAGATGCTCCAGTCCACCGAATTGATTGATTACATCTTCTGGATCAGCAAAAGCATTGAGAGGATGGGCCTCAAGAGCCGTTTCGCGGATAAGGTTTCGATCTGCTTCGCTTAGGTCGCCCGTCTTGTTATCAAGATGATAGCAAACGCAGAGAAAAGCCTTGCTGCCAAGCCGCCAGCCAAATGGATTAGAAATGACACCCTCCGGCAATTCGTGAAAGATGCGGATGTAGTTAGTATATTCCTCTGGCTGATGCACCATCAAGCGCGGAATTACTAGATTGAAGACCTTGTCATAGGATTTGCCACCCCAACAGGGAAGCGCTCCTGCTTTCAATTCCACCTCATTGCCAAGCACAATATCCGCATGGACTCCGCGACGCCTAAATATTTTTTCCAAATAACGGTAGTGGGGGCGGAAGTAATTACTGACCGAGGTATGATTGACGGCAATAGCGAGGCGCATTTCTGGGTCTTTTCCGCAAACGGCACTAACCAACGAATCTTCATAATCTAGGTTCACTTGCCCCGCAGGATCGAGGTCAAAGTTCTCAAAAAGGGCTTCTTCACCCAGTCGGTTGAAAGCTAGGAAGCCGGGCGGGGTAAAGTTAACCTCAATAAGCTTACAGGTCTGCTCTGTGAGGAAAAAGTCCATGGCACCAAAACAATCGCCTAGACTCATGGGACGTTGCGGCAGCACCCAAGGCGTTGAGGATATGCTCTGTTGGTAACTCGGATCAATTAGCAGATGCGATAAAGCTTCGGTTGTGGCAGTGAGCTTGTCTAGTGCCGCCTCCGAAAGAAAGTAAGGCATGACACTGAAAGGGTATTCATGACCGATTGCTTGGAGAAGGTATTTATAGTAGGCGTCACGGCGCTCGGGGGTAGCCTGGGTGAGAAAGTTTTTATAATGGGGTGATAAATTGACTAAATTCGATGTCATTATTTCTCATGCTCAATGCTTAATTATAGTTATTATAGTTGTGCGGCGGACGAACCCCAGCAGTCGGAAAATGTCGTGTCCTGCTGCAACAAACAATAGTTTTGGCTCTTTTGGGATTTTGCATGGGTGACAAGTCATTGTAATTTAATAAATTTTATCAAACTTGGTTGGTAGTGGGATAAAGCACCGAACAGGAGATACGTTTGAAAGATTCGGCGTGGTGCAAATTACCGCTCGTTACCGTGTAACGAGGCATAAATTGTAGCACGCCAAATGTTCCCAAAAACGACGATGCCATATTCCCCGATCACCTTTGGCGACCCGAACCGCAGATAGCCGTTCGTTTCGGGGAGGGGTACGCACGAATCTTACCTTTAATGGCTTTCCAGCGATTGGAAAAATCATCATCACCGGGCGGTAACGTCCAAACACAATAGACATTACTACTTTATCCAGCGCGGTATGACAATGAAATATGTCATGCTCATTAAATCTCCTCGCAGACATATTGATGAACCTTGCGGGTTCATCTTCCAAGGCTCTTGTGTGAACAGGTAAAGTCCCTCCGTGAGCCATAAAAATCCATACATGGACTTGTCCTCCTCCATCCGTTATTGAAAAATGGTTCCCTGTGCATCCTTACCGATCCATCGCTCTACTTCCCTGGTACATCGATCACGTTTTCAGATACACCCATGAACCTTCAAGATACATCTGTGAACCTTTGGTGTTAGTCGTTCCATCAATTAGGTAGATCAGTTATCCTTTTTCATAGGTCTTGCGGCAAAGCGTGAAGACGGGCTTGATGCCTTTCCACGTCATGCTCTTCGCCCACTCCAGCATGGTTTTGGTATCCACCAGCTTCGCGCCGTTCCAATGCTGCTCCAAGATGCCCCAGCAATCAATCCGGCTTTGTTCATGGCGATTATTTTCGCAGTGAGGTGGATATTTTAAGGCCATTGGTGCGCAAAGCTTACCATTGCTTGCATCAGCGAAAAAGCGGCACTAGGGAAAATACAAATGACAACGCTTGACCATTAAAAAGGCATAAGTGCATCGTGAGGATAATAATGGGTTGCCTATGAACGAGAACATGAATGAGATCGGGACAGCCATCCCCAAACCCCTTCCCACATAACAGGCCAGAAGCGGGTGTTGCTGTGGAGGACGGCGAACGCATTTTTCCTGTGTCAATTGACATTAAACTTTGATCCAGCCAGCAGTAACTGAATCGAAATAAACACCGACAGGGTTATGTTTGCTAATAAATAGAATTTATATCACGTGATATAAAGCGTATTAACAAGCAAAAACATAGTGATATTCTATGCTGACGAGTAAGTATTCACCAACCATGAACCCAAACCAGATTCGATTCTTGCGGCAGACCACTGGGCTGACCCAGCAGCAATTCGCTGACTTGCTCGGCGTCTCGTTTGTCACGCTCAATCGATGGGAAAACGGGCAAACGAAGCCTTCCGCGATGGGGGTAGCCAAGCTGAAGGAATTGTCCGACAAACAATTGTCGGCGCATACCGAAGTAGCAGAAAAAGACGGATGGGGAGAGCCTGTCCGGTTGGATTTTCTTGGCAATGCCAATGAAGTTCGCGTGCTCGTTGAAGGCGAGCGCCTGTCCTACGGCCATCTTTTTAACCCTGCATTCGCGACCGAGATCAGCCAGATCGACCCGTTGCCCCATCAGCGCATTGCGGTGTACCAAAAAATGCTGCCGCAAAGCCGCCTGAGATTCTTGCT
>CAIYXP010000338.1 GCA_903930145.1 uncultured Methylococcaceae bacterium | reverse complement strand
GGTAGAAAAATATGGGTTTAATCAAGTGTAATAGGCGCATTTTACTCGCTGCCAGCATTGTTGGTTTTTTTTTCCAAGCAGATAGCGCATCGGCCATGATGGGGGGTTGCATGATGGGCTGTACCAGCACCCCGACCATCATTGACCCTCCACGAGGCGCGGCGTTTACCGACCCCGTGACGATGCCGAATATTTCAACCGTGGCGGGCATTGTTGAGGTTAACATGGAGGCCAAGCTTGCCCCCATCAACATCAACGGTACGACGGCGAACCTACAGACTTACAATGGTTACTATCCTGCGCCAACCATCAAAGTGAAGAAAGGCGATTTGTTGAAGGTTCATTTCAAAAATTCGCTGCCCTACTCAGGCACGAACTCGATGGGGATGCCGCGGAATGACACCAATTTGCACACCCATGGATTCCATGTCTCGCCGATGGGAAACTCTGACAATGTCATGCAGCACTTGATGGGGGGCGAGACTTTCGACTACGAGTATGATTTGTCCTTGCAGGCCGGAGCGACACTGAACTGGTATCACCCTCATCAACATGGCAATGCCGCCGAACAAGTGTGGGCGGGGCAGGCGGGAGCCATTGAGGTCGCAGACGAAAACACGGCGCTATCGGCTTTTGAAACCCACACTTTGGTGCTGAAGGACATCACGATCAGCAGCGGTGTGCCAGCAGCGCATTCATCCTCAGATTTCATGAACGGCAAGGAAGGCAACACGATGATGGTGAACGGCAAAGTCAATCCGGTGTTGGCAATGAAACCGGGGCAGGTGCAACGCTGGAAAATCGTCAATGCCAGCAATGCCCGCTTTTATAAGTTGAGCCTAGCCAGCCACAACCTGAATGTGATCGGTACGGATGGCGGCTTGTTGAACAAACCCTATGCGAACAGCACGGTATTGCTGTCCCCCGGCGAGCGCGTTGACCTGTTGGTGAAAGCTTCCACCACGAAAGCCTATTATAAGCTAAAGGCTTTGGCGTATAACCGGGGTGCGGGTGCATCGGCTACCCAGGAAATTACCCTTTTGACCGCCAATGTAACCGGCACGGCAGCTAGTCAGACTTTGCCCACTAGCATTAATGCTGCGGCTGTGCGCTTGACCGTTCCGGCTAACGCCATAACCCGTCAACTGACACTCAGCATGGGAATGATGGGCGGGGGAATGATGGGCGGCGGCATGGGCATGGGCATGGCGACAATCAACGGCATCAGTTACACCGAAACCAGTGCCTTTACCATCAATTCAGTTTTGGGCAATTTCGAGGTATGGGAGGTGTTCAACAATAGCATGATGGACCATCCATTCCATCAGCATGTTAACCCGGCCCAAGTCATTTCGATTAGTGGTGGTGATGCAAGCTACAAGACTTTGCTGACGACCACGCCCGCTTGGAAGGATACCGTCATCGTGCCTGCCATGGGCAGCATCAAGTTATTGGTTCCCGTCAAGGATTTTGCCGGCTCGACCATGTTCCATTGCCATATCTTGGAGCATGAGGATATGGGCATGATGGGAGTTTGGAACATCCAATAACGCAAAAAACCGTTAAAGTGGTATTGACTTAATACTGCTTGATTGGTCCGCCATTCGCTCACCTTTGGCGAGTGGCGGCTTTTTTTCATTCACCATTGTTGGCAGAAGCCAAAATATCTCGCAACCTGTCTTTGTCATGAATTTGAATGGACTTGGCGTTGACAGTGATGATTCGCATGGCTTCAAACGTTTTCAAAATGCGGCTGACGGTTTCCAGCGTAAGCCCTAGGTATTTGCCAATATCATGCCGGGAAAAAGTGAGTTTTATTTCAGCCCCGGAAAATCCCCTACGACTGAGCCGGTCAGACAGATCGACCAAGAATCCAGCCACCCGCTCCTCCGCCCCGCGTTGGCTGAGCATGAAATGGTCTGTCTCCGTCGTTAACGTCCTGCCGACATGACGAAACAACTCACGCAATAAGTTAGGGACTTCCAAGCACAATTTGTCGATCTGTTCTGCGGGTATTTCGCAATAAGTCAAAGTTTCCAGTGCCAATGCCGAACACGCATGGCGTTCGTTGGCAAGCCCGTCAAAACCGAGTAGTTCACCGGGCAGAAAATAACCTGTGATGTACTCATTGCCGTCGTAGTCCAAGCTCAGCATCTTGGCAGTTCCCGCCTTGATGGCGAGTATGCCTCGAAATTTATCGCCTTGCCGATAAAGAAAATCACCTTTTTGCAGGACTTTCCTGCGTGTGACGATGTCGCTGATGCGTTCGACATCTTTATGGCTCAAGCCACGCGGAATGCACAAGTCGCTCAGATTGCAATTCTGACAAGTGACTTGCAGTTTGGTTTTGATTTCGTGGGTAGCGGGAGGTGTCATGTCAACCTGATTGGTTAATTTAGAGTCTATTCTACCTTGAGTATCTGTAATTTTCGATGAACTAGTCGTTTTTTGGGAGGCAGTTGCATTTTCTGAGACACCCTGAATGGCTCGGGGTTTCGTGTATAATCATGAAACGACTAACCATAATCCCCTTTGGGGTTTGCATTGACAGCGCCCAACCACCCATTTTCACTCGTGTCCAAGCCTTACCCACACATTGTCAAAGCGGAAAACCTGACAAAATTTTACGGCAAACTTTGTGTCGTTGACGGAATTTCATTCCAAATCAACCAAGGGGAATTTTGCGGGATATTGGGTCCCAATGGTGCTGGAAAAACCACCACCTTGAAAATGTTGGTGGGAAACACTCCGTCAAGTGGCGGCAAGCTCAATGTATTAGGTTTTTCGATTCCGCAAGAAGCCCGCGAGATGCGGGGTCGTATTGGGGTCGTGCCACAATCCGACAATCTGGACCCTGATTTCACCGTGGTGGAAAACCTGAGGGTTTATGGTCGTTATTTCGGAATGAAGCGTGCCGATATTGAAAAACGCATTGCGGAACTATTGGTGTTTGTTGCCTTGGAGGAAAAAGCCAATGCCTATATTAACCAATTATCCGGTGGCATGAAGCGTAGGCTTTCCATAGCCCGCGCACTCATCAATCGTCCCGAATTATTGATTCTGGACGAGCCGACAACGGGCTTGGATCCGCAAATTCGACAGAACATTTGGCAACTCATGCGCCAGTTGCAGAAGGAAGGTCTCACCATCATCCTCACCACCCACTATATGGACGAAGCTGAACGCTTGTGCGGGCGCATCGTCTTGATGGATCACGGTCGCATACTGGCTGACCGGACACCGGAGGAATTAGTCCGCGAGCGTATCGAACCCCATGTGTTGGAGGTGTTCGGGACGGGCGTTTCCGCATGGAAAAAAGCCAATCCATTGACGGGTCCAATTCGATGTGAACAGGTGGGGGAAACCTGCTTTTATTATGGTGCGGATTTATCGGAATTGGTTAAAACCTTGGATGGATGGCCCGGTTTGCGCTACGACTATCGGCCCGCCAATTTGGAGGATGTATTTCTCAAGATGACAGGCCGGGAGTTGCGGGATGGCTAATTATCCGCTCCGCTGGATGGCGGTGTGGAACCGCAACGCCCTAGCTTGGCGCAAATCGATCAAAACCGCTTTGCTGGGCGGTCTGGCCGAACCTTTGTTTAATCTGTTCGCTTTAGGTTATGGACTAGGCAGCTTCATCGGTGAAGTGGAGGGCATCTCCTATATTGCTTTTTTGACTGCGGGCATCATTTCCCTAAGTTCGATGAATGCCGCCACTTTCGAGGGTTTATACTTGGCCTACACGCGAATGGCTGTCTTAAAAACCTGGGATGGCATGATGGCTGCCCCTTTGGGCGTGGGCGACATCGTCATGGGCGAATTGCTGTGGATGGCAACAAAAAGTGTGTTGAGTGCCAGTTTGATTCTGCTGGTTGCTTCTGGTTTTGGCTTGACTGCCAATTGGCAAGTGCTGTGGGTGTTGCCGATAGCCGCATTGTCGGGCTTCTGCTTTGGCGGCATGGCCTTGGTGATGACTTCTTACGCGCAGAGTTATGACTTCTTCGTTTATTACATCACTTTGGGCGTAACGCCGATGATTCTGCTTGGCGGTGTGTTTTTTCCGCCCAATGCCTTACCCGACATCATCCGGCAGGGAAGCTCATGCCTGCCTTTGTTTCATGTGGTGGAATTGATTCGGCCTTTGGTATCCGGTCGTTTCGCTTGGCCTATGTTGTCTCATCTGTCCGTGCCTTTGGCTTTCGCAGTGGTCTCGACATGGTTTGCCATTTGGCGGTTTAAGCGACGATTGCTTCGGTAAATTAAGTTATTGATGTTACGCAGCAGTCTATGTTTGGAGCGTCAAAGCTTG
>CAIYXP010000337.1 GCA_903930145.1 uncultured Methylococcaceae bacterium | reverse complement strand
TTTCTTGTTCTGGTAATACTTCACACCAAACGCAATGCCGAGAACCATTATCAGCAATAAAGCAGTCATTGTGGTATTGCTGATAGCTCCCCAACCTTCTTCGTCGGTGTTGAACACATAGGGACGCACATAGGTCGTCAAAAAATACGGCACCACCATGGTCAGCAAAGACAGTCCAAAGGATAGCATGAGCTTGTCAGTGATTCTGTTGTCGCTCATTCTTAAATTATCTGCGAACAGTTTCATGATGACAAAGCCTGGCAACACGACTACCAGCAAAGCAGATAAAACCCTTTCTATATTATGAATAAAGCCACCACCGAACAGTGTGAAGGCAACGATAAACACCACACCAGCAGCACCGAGACCTAACCAAAGTTTTTTATCGTCTTCATCAAAAACAAAAAAATCTTTCATAGACACACCTCATTTCGTTTTAAGTTAATTTTTCTTGAAAAAATAAAAACCTTCCATGCCGCCTTTCAGGATCATCGAGTTTTCCGATTTTTCATGTACGGCATAATCCAAGGTTTTGCCTGGCCTACCCGGGTCCTCTGCTTTGATCTTGCCATCTACAACAGAGTATTTGAACTGTTGCGTATCATCCCGCTTAAAATGGCGGTTATACCCTGAGGTCACCACCACGCCGTCTGAGCGAAACTCCCAAAGTCTGTTTTCTTCGATTTTTGGCTTTGCGAGGCCGGGCGCAACGGATTCAAGCATCCATTTGCCGAGAATTTCTGAATTGTCCTTCAAGGCCACGTCAGCCCACGCTAATTCGCTGAATGCGCCCAGCGACAAAACAGCACCAAATGCAAACGCCAATTGAATTCTCATTGCTCACTCCTCCGACAAACTTTTATGCTAGGGGTTCAACTTCACGGCATCCAAGTCACGCAGATGCCCGTGCAGTCACTTTTGGAAAACATTATATTTTACTTCAATTAAGCCGCAATAAGCAAGAGAAACATGGAATATTAAGATATATTCGGTGAAAATAATGGTTGGACTTACTTTCCGAATATCTGTTAGGCTGGCGCTCTAAAATAAACAAGAGAAACCGACAAGCTATTCATACCATTTAGAATATGGACTAATATTTATCAATGCCGGTTATTCCATAAGCCATGGTTTACGTCAATTTGGGTTTTCTCTAAGCTATAATCCCTAAGTCATAATGTGGCTGATTATTCCTCCAAATAAGTATAAGCACTCAAACCCGCGATCAATTCACTTTCAAACAGCTTGCGTTGTTGGGGCGGGAGATGAGCATCAATCAATTTCTTGCGGTAAGCGCGTTCCAGCTCTTCAGGCTCGATATGGACATAGCGTAGGGAATCGTCAGCCCCGTCGCCTCGCATCGGTTGCACCAGCCGCCAACTGGCATCACCATTCAGCACGATGTTGATGGAATGCGTGTCGCCGAACAGATTGTGCATGTCGCCCAAAATCTCTTGGTATGCGCCGACCAGGAAAACACCGAGCAGATACTCCTCGCTGGGGTTTATTTGGTGCAGTGGCATGGTGGTTTCAATGCTTTGATGGTCCAAATAGGCGTTGATTTTTCCGTCGGAATCGCAAGTCAAATCTTGCAAAACGGCACGGCGAGTGGGTTCCTCGTCCAAGCGTTGCAAAGGCATGATCGGGAAAGTCTGGTTGATGGCCCATGAATCGGGCAGGGATTGGAACACTGAGAAGTTGCAGAATACCTTGTCCGCCAATCTTTCGTTAAGCTCGTCCAGCGCTTCTCGATGGGCGCGCAGGCGGATATCCAAGCGCTTGCGCACTATCTGGCACAGTGCGGCATTGAGGCGTTCCGCCTCGGCCAGTTCGTTCAAGCTTAACTTGCCGCGCACATACATCGCCTTGGCTTCCGACAAGTCAAATTTTGCATCCAAATACAAGGCCAAGGGTGGTTCGTCTGGAACACGGCGAAGCAATGCGCACAAGTCTTTAAGCGGTTTGGCGCTTGACTGGGTGAGGGCGGGTACATCTTCGGAAACCGATTCCACATTGATGACATTGGTGATTAACACCGCGTGATGGGCGCTCATGGCACGGCCCGATTCGGTAATGATATTGGGATGGGGCAAGTCGTATTCCGAGCAAATTTCGCTATAGGCTCGAATGATATTATGGGCATATTCGTCAATGGTGTAGTTGATCGAACATTCGCTGCTGGAATGAGTGCCATCATAATCGACACCCAAACCGCCACCCACATCGGCATAGGTAATGGGCGCTCCCAATCGACGCAGTTCAGCGTAATAACGACCCGCTTCGCGCAAAGCAGTTTTCACATCGTTGATATTGGCGACTTGCGAACCCATGTGGAAGTGCATCAGTTTCAGCCAATGCAGGCTATCATTTGCCTCCAATTCTTCAATCAAGCGCAACACTTCGCTGGCGCTCAAACCAAACTTAGATTTTTCGCCGCCACTGTTTTGCCATTTGCCCGCGCTAATGGAGGATAAACGGATACGGACACCGAGATTGGGTTCTATCCCCAGAATTTTGGATTCGGCCAGAACCAATCCCAATTCGGCAGGTTTTTCGATGACAATGAAGACATCCAAACCAAGCCGGGTTCCAATGAGCGCAAGGCGAATATAGGCGCGGTCTTTATAACCGTTACAGATGATGGTTCCACTTTTGGCTAGGGCGAGAATAGCCAGCAATTCAGATTTACTACCCGCTTCCAATCCCACGGTTGCACCGCCGCTGTCGAGTATGCCCTCGATCACGCCGCGCTGTTGATTGACTTTGATCGGGTAGACAGGGGTGTATCCTCCGGTATAATCCATTTCCGCAATGGCTTTATCAAATCCTTGATGCAACAATTGCACTCGATCACGCAGGACATCGGTGAAACGCACCAGTATCGGCACGGAAAGACCTTCCTGATGGATCTTGTTAGCCACATCATACAAATCAACGGTCCCTAGCTTGGCATTTCGTTTCGGATAGGCAACCACATGACCTTGGTCATTGATGTCGAAATAACCGTTGCCCCAGTGTTCGATAGCGTAAGTGTCGCGAGCGCTTTGCAGATCCCAGTTTGTGTTAGTCATGATTGTTGGCAAGAAGATTGGAAAATTTGGGAAATAATATCATCTTCACCAACGAAGTGAGCGCTAGGCAAGTTGGAATGAAACGTTTCACGAAAATTCAAAGCCTTGCATGACCCGTTCAATCAGGCGCTGCATTTTCTGGTTGCTTTGTATTGAAACTAAGGATGATGAAACGGCAATAAGAAATTAGCGTTTCGTCTGACAGAGGCTTATGGTAAGGTATCAATCAATCTTTGCATTGGCGAATGACCGACTCGGCTTATAAAACCGAGTCGGTCTATCGGTTGACCATTACTCGCAAGGTTTCAGGCTGGCAAAATAGGCAGCGAGATTGTCGATATCTTCGTCCTTCAATCCACCCGCCATGCCGTTCATGACCGGGGCGACGCGGGTTTTAGCTTTGAATGCTTTCAATTGTGCAGTCAAATACTCTGCCTTCTGACCGGCTAGATTGGGGAAGGCTCCGCTTGGGCTAATGCCTTTAGGTCCATGGCAACCGGCGCAGGTGGCCGAAGCCGCTTTACCCGCTTCTGCATTGGCCGCAAAAGCAGCATTGCAGGCCAGCAGGCTTGCAATTAAGGTGAAGCCAGTGATTTTAGCGTTCATAATCATGATCCTTAGGGCTGAGTGGGTGAATGGATAGTGGAAAAATACAGGTCATATCAGTCATAGAGCTTTTGACGCCTGTTTGTCGTGACCGTTCCCTCTAACATCAAAGTCTATGCAAAGAGTAAACAATCCCATAAGTCCGACAGGATGCTTGCAAACACACCTTGTAGTATGAGGTGGATAGTGTCTTAAGGCAATGGTGTCGCACCAATAGCTTGCACCAAACTACAGAGAATTTCTCTACTTGTCAATATTGTTTTGATTCGATACTATGGCTGATATGAAAACGGATCAGGTCTACCAATATTTAGAACGCATTTCCAATCTGCTGCGGACCGACACGCGCAGAACGATGGTGGAGAAAGGCTTGCAGCCTGTACAACTGGAAGCCTTGCACTATTTGAGTCATTGCAACCGCTATAGTAACACCCCGGCGGCGGTCGCAGACTTTCTTGGCCTGACCAAAGGCACGGTGTCGCAAACCTTGGGGTTATTGGAAAATGTCGGCATGATTGAAAAACTGCCCGACTACAAAGACCGGCGCATGGTGCATTTGCAATTGACCTCACGCGGTAACAAGGTCATAGCCGAAACCATCCCCCCTAAATCGCTGCAAATGGCGATGGAACAGATGACAGAATCCGACCAAGACTCCGTTCTGTTGGCTTTGGATAAAATGCTTAAGGCCATGCAAGGGGCCAACCAGTTGAGGACGTTTGGGGTCTGCAAAACCTGCCGCCATCACCAAATCGAAACCGATGACCAGCATCGTTGCGCCTTGACTGGGGAGTATTTAAAGGCTGAGGATATAGACAAGATTTGCCGGGAGCATGAGTCACCTGCCTAGTTTAGACCGACTCGGTCTAAGTTCACTATTCTTCAGCCGCCGCCACCCATCGTGCCGACAAAAACACCAAGCCCATGCAAGCATAACCTATCACCCAAGGCCACGCGGGTGTCAGTGATAACACCGTATCGCTGGCGGCGAAACGATAACTATGCATCAAGCCTAGGGCAGATAACACAGCCGCCACCCAGCACCACAGACTTGCCTGTACGAAGCGTCGCTCAATCACCGCCACCGTGGCCGCGGCCAACAGCGTGGCGGTGAAAATCGCCCCCTGTTCCAAGGCAAAGGCTCCGTCCATCCACACGTCCGCCTTGGCAAACTCATCCAATAGTGCGGTTGAGAACGGTGGGCCGTCCAAGTCGCCCATGCCCGCTGCATGTAAGCCATTTTTGGTCATGAATGCACCCCAAGCCGCAATGCCGGGTAACAACCCAATGACCACCGCTGGCGCATGGGCTTTAGGCGTGGCTTGGAAGGCTTGAGCAGCAATGACAATGCCTATCCACAACACAATCGCCAAGCCGGCATCCACCGGCACGGCCCAGACGATGTAACTCAGCGTCCCTGATAGGCAAATAAAGCTCATGAACACGCCGTTCAGCACCGAATAACCCGCCCTTGCGCCCAATGCCTTCCAACCCGGATGGCCGATATAGATGGTGGTAGGGAAACACGAGCCAAACGCGCAAGCGGCTAAAGAACCGATGCCATTCGCCAACAGGGAATTACGGGTCGAATAACGGTCTCCCGCTGCTTCTGCCGATTCGATGTTTTGCAGCGAACCCACTAAATTGAACAAGCCCATGGGCAGGATCACCGACAAATACATCAACAGATGATCGGCTCGCAATGAATCAAACAACTCGCCTAGCACCGGCAGCGGCAAATGCCAGCCGGTGGAAACCGGGTCTGCGCCTACCGGGGCGATACCCGTCAGCCAAGACAATAAAGTCCCCAAGCTGACGGCGACCAAGCCACCCGGAATACCGCCTTTAAACTTCACCCGTCCGAAATAAGTCAGCAGGATCACCGCCAACGTGGACAAGCCGACGATGGGATGGGCATAAGCGCGAAACAAATAACCCAAGCTGATGAAGCCCAAGGCAATCCCGGCCAAGGTAGACAGCAGCGCGGCCCGTGGTGTGGCGATGCGCAATCTTTCGGCAACGAATGCGCCGATGATTTCGATGACCGCGCCACTAAAGCAAGCCAACAAACCCACTTGCCAAGCGACTCGGGCCGGGTCTGCCACCCCTTGCGCTTGTGCCACCAGCTTGGCGGGTAACATGACGAGGAAGATAAAGGCAAACAAGGAAATGGTATTGATGCCATAAGGCAGGGCGCAAACATCAGTTCGACCTTCCCGGTCAGCCAGTTTTTTGGCTTGCCAAGCGTAATAAAGGTTGCCGACTAACAAGGAAACCGCCGCACCGGGCAGAATACGCCCATAGACTAGCTCATCAGGAAAGCCCAACACCACACGGCACAGGCTGACGATAATCAACAACTGCACCAGATTGTCCAATGCCAACCCAAAGAACCCGTCGATGTCGCCGACCACGAACCAAGGCATCGCGCTGCCTGTTTGTTTATGCATAATTGATGTCCAAACCAAGAGTGATTGTTGCCATTTTACGCGAAAGATGATGAGGGTGGAGCGTCAAAGCAAGCCCTTCGGCCTTGCTCAGGACAGGCCTTGACTCTCCAAAAGAAGTTATAATTTAGTAGGGTTTGGATTTATAATCCTCATGTGAGCGGTAAGGGATTCCGTCTAGGTCAATCTAACAAAATAACCTTAAATGACAAGACTCCGGTTAAACACTCATTGCTGAGTTAGGATGAAGCGATTTCAGGAAGAACGCGACGGGACGGGCTTGCGAGGTCGATAAACCGAGAAAAGGCATGAGAATTTATCCCATCCATCCATCCAAACCTAAACGCGCTTTAACCGCCCTGCTATTGATGGCAGGACTGATCTTCGCGTCCACTGCCTCCGCTGGACTTATCTCCAAGTTAAACGGTTTGGTGGTTTACGATACCGACCGCAACATTACTTGGTTGGCGGATGCCAACCTTTCCGGGACACCGATGACTTGGGCTACTGCCAAAGACTGGGCGGCAAATCTAGTGTATGCCGGATTTGATGACTGGCGTTTGCCGACCGCGTTGAATGCCGACGGCAGTGGACCTTGCCAAGGATACAACTGCGCTGGCAGCGAGTTGGGGCATTTGTTTTATAATGAAATCGGTGTTACGTCGGGCAATTCAATCCTGACTGGCAATGTCGTAGAACTGACCAAGTTTAACAATATTCAATCCTACGTTTATTGGTCTGCCACTGGGGTAGCGCCCAGTCCGAATGGCGCGTGGGACTTCGATACCGCCTCTGGCAGCCAGACGTATGACAGTAAGGACAATGGTCGCTACGGTTGGGCCGTGCGCGATGGCGATATTGGCCCATCGAGTGTGCCAGAGCCTGGGATAATCGGGCTGCTGCTCGCTGGCGGCATCGGTTGGGTTGGCACGAAAGCACGGCGGCGTGGCTAAAACCCTGCCATTCCCAAAACCCCTGCGCATGAATCGATCATTGTTGAATCAAGCGAAGGGGCGGTTTTGATCCTTATCCCGGTCTCCGTCACTGCCATTAAGTTTTGCTGGTTCCCAAGCTCC
>CAIYXP010000336.1 GCA_903930145.1 uncultured Methylococcaceae bacterium | reverse complement strand
GTGATTGAGACCTGCCGTTTGCGCAAGGCTTCCTCTTGGCACTATCTCGCGGAGGTTATCCGGGCCGCACGTGTTGGCGCTTTGCTTCCCGCTCTGCCGTTGGCCCCAGCGGTTAGCAATATAGGGTAACTGAACGATTACGCAAAATATGCTTTTTTTGCGATAGCTTTGAGTTCACCCCTTGAGTGCCTTCTAGTTGAATAATCTCGAAAACGCCAATGCTGATTTTGGCGGAGAGTTTGCCAAGCCACCGTCAACGCCAAATCGGCAGCTTCATCCCGCAAAACCATGTTAATTGGAGTAAAGCAGAGCCAACAATTTGCGATTTCGGCAACCTGCAAAGGTGCAAGGTCGGCACATTCCTCCCGGTGCGAGGAAAGAAACCGAAGCATCGGCCCCCATAAAATGGGTTTTGGACGACGGTTTACACTAGCCGCCCAAGTTTCGCTTAAACCTTCCTTCGACCTGGCATACTCAAGTATGGCAGGGTTAGGTGAAGTAGCGACATGGAGGAAACGGGTCAATAAACGCCGCAACCAAATGCCTTCATTGGCTGATAATTGCTGCCAAGCTTGTGTAAATGCATCCGTAGTTTGAGCCGCACGAATTAACGATTCTAAAAGTAAATCACAGAAAATTGTCCCACCATTTTCAAGAAGTTCACTTCGCTCCATTAATTCCCGCCACCGTTCTGGTACTGCACGGCGTTCCAACAAATCCAAGCCAAATAATACGGTTGCCCGATGCCAAGCCGGATTGTCAAGACGCTTTTGCATATAACCGGGCAATTCAGTTTCATGGGCAAGCAACAAACGCTGACGAGCCCAATCCCCCCAAAGATCGTGACAAAAAGTAACCCGGCCATCCTTCGATTGGCAAATCCGGTCAGTTTCCAAACTATCAAGAGCAACATCAACTACGTCGCCAAGTTCATCCAGTGGCACATCCACTGATAATCGCTCGGCTTGTTTTTCGGCTAATTGCCACATCAGTCTTTGACGAGCCGCTTGCGGCTTTTTTCTTGCAATTTCCGCTTGCCAAACCCAGTCGATAACATCAGATTCTCCTGCCCAATTACGGAAATCGGGCAGATTTGCAACCATGGAGTTTCTTGCTAATAGATCGAGAATTTTTGGCTGATGCAAGATAGAAATCAGCCGTTCTTGATAAGATAAAGAACGCAATGCCGGAAAATCGGCAACTAAAGTGGATAACTCCCCAGAATTGACTGGTTTCACCATGATTTTCGGCCATTGGGTGACTGCTTGGCCTGATTGAAGCAACGCAACTTGAACTTCATCCCAAGCTTGCTCTTGGCAGGTTATCAAGACAAAAAAAGGATTTTCCGATTTATTGATTAGTAATGTATCCAACAACAGACCAGCAGCTTTCATCGCGTCTGAACGCATTATCAGACGATCCAAACCATCCAGTATCACCGAAACATGCGGACGTGCAAGGCCAGCAACAAGCTCTCTCCAAGGATGGGTTATCTTAAGTCGTTCGCGTAGTTCGGATAAATCGCTGATTTCAAGAATTCGCGGATCAAACCATAGGGTCGGCTCGCCACTAGAACGAAGTTCAGCCCAGCGGCGGGCTGCAACTGATTTTCCTCCCCCCTGTTCTCCTAAAAGAACAACCACGGAATGTTTTAGGAATGTCGATTCAATTTCTTGCAGAAGACTATTTCTAGGCAGGCTGGTTTTTCCTGCAATTAAGTCA
This sequence comes from uncultured Methylococcaceae bacterium, assembly GCA_903930145.1. Lineage (GTDB taxonomy): Bacteria > Pseudomonadota > Gammaproteobacteria > Methylococcales > Methylococcaceae > Methylumidiphilus. Next base: position 2,380 of record CAIYXP010000336.1, on the reverse strand, counting down.
TTCACCGATTCCCAGCGATCTTTAGAATCCGTACATAATCTGCTCCAATCTGCGGCATAATCTGGATGATCTTTGAGAGGAATACGATGTCTCAAAGCACACAATACGGTAGCGAGATCAATGTGACCTCTATCCACTCGATGCTTATCGACAAGCGATACAAGTGCTTCCCAAAGTTCTATAGCGGTTGATAATTCGCCTGTTCTTACAATCTGCCTACAAAGTGTTAATGCTTTTACCTTGTCGGCAGATTCATCGCTCTCCAAGTCTAACGGCAAAACGATAATGCAGCGGAGTAGTTCCGATACTTCAACTTCATTTGCTTTGTATTTATCAATTAGCTTTGCTGGGCATTTAAAACTATTAAATAACGAGCGAGAATTTTCTGATAAATCTCCGTTTTCTAGTTGTTTTTTCATTTCCGAAGGATTGCGGACACGCGCAGCATAGAGTAACTGAGAAAGACTATCCTCTGTGCTTTGAGGCAGCTTACTGGTAATATTAATCAATCGGTCTGTTTTTGCACAAAATGGGCTATTCTCAGCTTCGAGAAATTGCAACCAACAACGTTCAACAAAGTCTTCTGGTGCTTTTTTTGCGGTAAATTGACGATTACTTTTGATGGAAATAGCACAATGTTGAATAATGCTATTAGCCTCGTAAGTTAGTAACAAATCATCCAATTTCCAATGTAAAGCTTCCGTTTGAAAAGACAATTGCTTTAGTGTTCCTAAATTCGTATCTAGTGGAGAGACTCCAGCCAGCATATGAACAAGAAACCATGCTCCGACTTCATTTTCAAAGCTAAATCCTTTGCCACCTGTCAAATTGGCAGAGGTTATGCTTCTCGATTTTGAAGATTTAGTTTTTTTTACCGCTTTTGTCATAGCGTTGTCAGTCCTTTTTTGAAAGATGATTACGGAAAGTCAAGTAGTAGTATGGGCGTAGCTTAATGGGTATTGCTGACGACTTTCATACCCGGCCTAGCTTGGATAATGTCGCCAAATCTTCTTCGTATTCCACAATATCATAATGCGGGGAAATCTCTCTGCTTCCCAGTAATTGTTGAAACGCGCAAACAGTCATGTCGGCCATTTCCCTAGCCTTGCCAAACGACAACTTGCCAACGCTAAACAAGTGGATCGCTAATTCCCTCCGCAATTCGTCAGGGGTCATTTTTGCCGCATGGGCAATCTCTTAGGGTATTTCGATGGATAAGGTAGATGGCATCATGTCGCTCCGAATTATTCAATGTTGATTGTACGCCCATCAGCGCACCGGAAAAAACAGTTTCAAAATCGACAACCCCTTCGCCTAATACTGCTGCGCCACCACCAAAGCCAATCGTTCAGTTCCGCCCGTCCGCAGTCGAAGCCTTGGCGATTAGGGTCGCCAGTCAAAGCTTGAATCCGCTGTTGTAAAACATTCAGTGTAACACTGACACCATAATGGCTCCATTGCCTAGGCTGACTGGATATTTATACCCCGGCTATAATCCTTCGCTCTGTTCACCCAAGTCAAAGAAAAAACCCGCAACCATCCAAAAAGGATGCCTGCGGGCTTGATTAACGCTTAAGCAATCAGCCGTTTCGCCAGTTCGACTTCCAGACTGTCGCCGTCTTGGTTAAGGACATCCAAGCCGGTGTCGGGCATGTCGCCGGATGTGGACTGGCTGACGGCGATTTTCTTCGCCATCAGGCGCAAACAGTCGATTTGCGCCGTTTCGGCATAGCCGAGGTAGAAAACCTCCACCGGCTGTTTCTGTCCGATGCGCCAGGATCGCCGGGAGGCTTGCTGGACCGTAAACACATTGTAGCCACTCTGCATGAACACAATCGCCGGGAAGTCCAGCAAGTCCAAGCCGGTCTTGACCAGTTCCGGGTTGCAGACCAAGACATCAATGCCTCGGTCCACCTGTTCGAGTATCCAGTCCTCGCGCTTGGAGGTTTCCACGCTGGAGCGCAGCACCGCCGCCTTGAAGCCTTCGCCCTGCAACAGGTTTTTGATCCGTTGCGTGGTGTCGCGGGTGCCGCTGTAGATGGAATAGACCAGCACCTTGCGGCCCTGGGCCTTCTGCCCCCGGCACAGCCTGATCAATTCCAGTTCCTTCGGCGCTGGCTCCAGTTCGCCGAACACCGCCGGCGCGAAGGCCAGCAGATCCCGTGTGCGCGGGTGCCTCACCGCTTCGTCGCGAAACGCGCAATCCGGCCAGGCCAGCAGCACGTTCAGCACGACCCCAAGCAGGGTCTTGTCGCCTTTCGCCAGCGCCGCCTTCATCTCCAAAACAAGCCGCATCCGCAACGACTGGTAGCGGTCGGCTTGCTCCGGCAGCATCGGCACTTCGAGCAACCGCTCGTCGTAAGGCGGCAGCACATTGCCG
>CAIYXP010000335.1 GCA_903930145.1 uncultured Methylococcaceae bacterium | reverse complement strand
CTATTGCCGTCAAACAGACCCTCTTGTGTGCAATAACCTAAAACTGTTTCTCGTGATTGACGGGCCTTTTCGAGTATCAATTCAGCCACGATGGGTTCAGCGAAGAAATTTTTAAGTTTATCCAGTTCAGATGTCTCCATTGGCTTATTCCGTGTAGAGTCAATCCCAACTTTGCTGAGATAACTGTCGATTTCTGTCGATTCAATCTGAAAACGCCTAAGAATAGCCGAGGGTGTGGTGGATTGACCGCGTATGAATTTGGGGTAAATTTCATCCCAACAAATGTGGTGCAGTGAAGGTAAAAACCAAGCCTGTCTCGAACCATATAAATATCGGCACTCAGGCCCACCCCATTTGGCAGTTAGTCGCTGAGCTATCTTGTGGAGAATTTGCCCGTCTCGAGAGACGAAGTAAAGCCTACGGATACCCGCTTGATTAGCGTCATTTATAAGCCAGCCAACATAGGCAGTCAACAACGGTGCGATGATGTTATTTACGAGTAGTGCATGATGATTATTTGAATCATCTAAATTAAGGCTAGCAAGACGACTCAAACCGGTCAATCGTGAAGAAAGCAAAGCCTGGGATGAACTGACATGAATATGCTCATAACGGTTAAGCCGTGTCGCTTCAAAAAGGCTTGCCCGGATGCCCATACGTTTAGGGACTAGTACATCAGAATAACGATTGTCCCCTACATGGACTAATTCATTTGGCAGCAGGCCAAGCTTTTCTAAAACATAGCGATAAAGCCTACCCGAGTGCTTGCTCAAGCCGATTTCCCCGGACACGAATATGCCATCACCCTGTTCGAAAAAACCATGATCTAACAAGCACTGCTTGACAAAATCAGAGGGCAAATACATATCCGACAAGAAAAAAACCGGGCGACCTTCTCCCCGCCTTTTTCTAACCAAACTCAGCATAGCAGCTACAGGTCTTATAGACTGCCTTTCTGCGTCCATTTCGGCAATCATCAAATCCTCAATACGGGCATTCCATGGGGCAAGCTTGATGAATTGAGCGTAAATATCAGAAAGGGTAATATCTTCGCGTTGCCCTCGATGGATTTCCCTAGCCATACACTCGGCAAGCTTGCGTAAGCGAACAAATTCAGCCACACTCACCTGCCCAAAGCCAAACGGACATAACTTAGGCAATACAGTTTCTGCCAACTTGTAAAACATATCGGCTGGACAAGCATAGATTCTAGTTAAGCAGGTGTCGAAAACGTCGAATGAATAAATGCCCATTATAACTGAAAGCTACTAAGAATATAGTTAAGAGAAATTGCTCAAGCTATTCTCATACAGCGACAAATGAGCATCGAGAAATTTCTGAGGATTGTACTCCGAAAGACATTTTTCCAAAGATGATTGCCCCCATTGTTTCAATTTGTCCGGTTCATGCATGGCTATATTTAATCCTTCAACTAGTTCTTGAATGCTATTCTGTTCTGCCAACCATCCATGAATATTATGCGTAACCATTTCGGGAACACCGCCCGTCTTGAATCCAATAGTAGGTATCCCGCAAGCCATGGTTTCCAATACCACGGTTGGCAAATTATCAGCTATAGAGGTAAAGAGCAATACGTCAGAGGCGGAATAATATTGTGCAAGTAATTTATCGTTATAGACGTATCCACTGATATGATGATCAAAGCCTGCGATGGCATTTTCTAACATTTCATTATATGCACCGACTAACAAAATATAGGGTTTTTCATTCAATTGAAGTAATGACTCTATAGCGTAAGCAAAACCTTTACGTTCATCTGCCAAACTAGTTGCTGAAACAAGGACAATAAATCGATCTTCTGGTAGCCCTAAGGCTTGTCGGGCTATGTGTTTTGGAATGGGTCTGAAAACGTTTGGATCAATGTAATTGGGAATATGATGGATGGGAATATCAACAAATGGGGATTTGTGCGCCTCATGGATTAACCATTGAGAAGGCGAAACTAATATGATATTTTTGTTTTTCACTAACCTACTTTTATAGGCTTGCATCCAACCCGTGAAATCATATTTTGTACCTAGCGGCATAATGGAAAGTTGCGGACAATTTCGGCAGCGGGATTGAAAGGCTGAGCATTTCAGTGGATAGATACAGCCACCCGTGAAAGGGGAGCAATCATGCAAGGTCCAAAAGACTGGTTTCAACTTAGCGAGCCAATTTAAGGCGATGGGCGAGAAAGTAAAGGAAATGTCATGCAGATGATACCAGTCATAATCAACGGATTTGGTTGCATGATGAATAAGCAACTCGGGCGTGAAAAAATCTGGGAAGCCCACCACACGCGATGAAACGGCAAATGCACCCTGTAATAGAGACAGCCATCTGCCACCGTGTAGCTTTTTAGTACTCCAATTAATATTTGGACCAGGTTGACCTACCCAATGGTGAGCCTTAAAACTTGTTGATGTGTTGAGCAGATTTGCCAACCCAGCGGCAATACGGCTTGCGCCTCCGCCAGTTTCGTCGGTTTTGCTGATAATTGCTATATGTTTATAGTCTGACAACGTTGGTATAAAGCCTATATGGGTTGATTATACTTTTATATACCAGCCTACATTGGAAGGTATGGGAATATTTTGAAAACCGTGTGATGTAGATTAAATCTTTTTTGCCTGCAGGAAAGCACCAGTACAATTCAAGTCATCATCTGTAATATTTTTCCATTTAGCTGCCAATTTTGATCTATCAATACCGTCAGATCGATAACTTTTTAATAAACAGCTAATCATGCAATTGTTTTCACATATATGTCGGATATGCTCGGTGCATGGTATGCGATTGATTAGAAAAGGTCGTTTACCAAGTATCATCTTCCAGATAAACTCAGGGTAGGTTCGATAACCATTCCAAGCTGCCGATAATCCATGACAATCAAAGTCGATTTGGTGCGTCATCATGCCTCCATGTTTAAGATAACCTACTAGAGAATTATACGTGCCATCTAAATCAACCACATGCTCCAAAACCGCATGGGATAAGATAATATCTACAGATTCCTTGCCAAGTAGGTTTGTGTCAGTCCAAGGCACAATATAACTAATGCTCAAATCATCAAATGTAGTCAGAGGATCGGTAAGTATTTCATTAATTCGAGCCAATCTGTCATCTGCCAAACTTTTAGCTAAAATCTCATCAGTGAGTATATGACTGGGAAAAAGGTTTTCATCTAAATAATTGTCAAAATCTGGCCATCCTTTGGTGGGTCGTGATGCACGATCTCTGAATAGAGAAACGAGTTCATCAAATACCTATATATCTACATCGTTGTTGGCATAGCGAATAATGTCTAAAGCATAATAATGATTTACGCCGGACAAAAGAGCCGCTAAGCCTGTTCCAATGGAGTCACCTGGACCAAGTTCAGCCATAGAATCGGGAATTTTGCGAAGCCCGTTTTCCCAAAGCAAAGTCAAATGCTTCAACCATACACCATAACAATATTGGGCCGAATGTCCTTCTCCTGCTTGACTCGTAGGCGAGTTTATGTCATTTCTACGGAAATAAGTAGATAACCCCTTGATAACGAGCTTATGTGTATTCATAATTTGCGCTCAAAAAAATTGCTATTTTCTTCAAAAATTTTAAAGTTTAAAACCTATGTATTAACGGTTTGATAGATTAGAAAAGTTATCTATTGTGTTTTGATAAAATTCAAGCATTTGCATAGTAATATATTTTGGGCTTAACCTTTCGATGCGTTGAGCG
>CAIYXP010000334.1 GCA_903930145.1 uncultured Methylococcaceae bacterium | reverse complement strand
TAAAATACCAGTACACACTCATATTTAAGGGCGTAGCCGGTTTATAAAATCATAAAAATTATCAGCGACAAAACCTAGCCAAGTATTATCTTCCGTCCCCCAAGCCCATTCGTTGAAAGGCCAGTACCAGACCCGACCGGCATGTTCGCCTAGTTCAATAAGAATTTGTCCCTGCCCCATATCATTACCAATAGGCAGATAATTTGCTGGAATTACTGGGCGTGTTTCATCGTGCTCAAACTCTGCTAAAGTCATATTTCTATATGCGGTAATAACTTGATCAGCATTGTGTAAAAATGCTATATTACCCTCATGATTTTCGATTCTATCTGGATATTTTATGCTATAGTCAAAGTGATATTTTTGTTCAGCATCTTCACCAAATATAACATACCCATAATTGGCGATGAACTCAACATAAGGAGCTGGAAGTTTTTCTCGTATTACCATCTCTATCCTTGAGATGTCTATGATAAATGCCTTTGGTTCATTTTGCTTTTGCCAAGTTTCAAGCATTGATTCAGTTATATTAAACATTCCAACTATACCTCAAAATAATTTATTGTTTATCATTGAGTTTCCACCTGTATGCGCAACTCCGTTGAACGGAAATATATCATGGATATTGCGTGGTATATATCCAACTTGACCATCTTCAAAATGATGTAGAACAAAATCTTTTCTAGATGGAGCAGTCCAGTTAGCATCAGTTTCATGCATCATTTTTCTTAGCTCACGTGCATCGACATCTGCGTTCCCACTGACTTCCCATAGATTATACTTTTTCCCTTCAACATAATTATCAAAGTTTGGAGTACCATTACGAAATTCAATTTCCTTGACTTTTCGTCCATCAGGGACAGTCCGCTCTTGATGAAATTCAAACATGCCATTCCCATCCATCGGTTGTTCACCTGTTGTCGTTTTCCATTTTCCATTATTGCCTGTGTGCGGCATATGTAAACTTCGATTCTGCCCTTTAGCCCCCACCAACCCACACTCGACACAACCCGTCTTATGCACTTTGACATCCAACATGGCTTGCTGGACTTTCGCCAAGGCTTGCTTGCGGGCCGCGCCGACTTGCTCAAGGCTTAAACCGGCGCGTTTGAGGGCGGCTTGGCCGGCCATCGCCAAATTGTCGCTGGCATGGAGGAATGCCTCCAAAGCTTTGGCAGTCTGCGGGGCTTTCTTGGCGAACTTCAGCGGTTTTGCTAGGGCATCGCCGGCATAAGGAATCATGCTACCCAAGGAAAGCGCCGCGCCCAAGCCATCGCCTTGTACCGCCGATAAAATAAACCCCGCGCCGTCACTCAGGGGAGTCGGATCGAATATGCCGGTGATGTCGGTCATGGTCGTGGCAACATCCAACGGGGACATGGATTTGGCCTCCCTTTCCAAAGTATCCCAGACATTCTTGCGCAATTGCTCGGACAGTGCATTGTTGTAAGTGTCGGTCATGCTTCCAAAATCCAAAAATGTTCTCGCCATTCCCTTGCGCCGTTGAATTTTCGCGCATCTTCCCAAGCACTGGCATAAGCTGGGCCTGCCAATTCCGCAAAGCGGTCTTCCGAGGGGCGAGTCGTTTGTGCAAGTACCGAGGCGATATGCGCCTGTCGATAGAAACCCGGCGCAATCTCCCAACGCAAGCGAACAAACAGACGCATCATATAGGAGTTGTCGATGTTGAAGGGCTGGGCAAGCTCGATGCTGTCATTAATCAGCCAACGCAAGTAAGGCCGGGGATAAATGCGCAGGATGTCGGGGCGGAATTCGGTAAGATGCTGTTCGATTTCATAAATCAGTAACGGGCGGGTACTCAGCACCATGGCATGAAGTTGAGAGTTGCTGATGGTAATCACTGGATGAAAATTGAAGCAGAAAGTGGGTTTGAATTTTTTCTGAATTATATACTGATGTAAACCGTCGAGGTGATGTTTGCATCAGAAAATGACGAATTACCAATACGCTGGAGCGTCAATAAAAGCAGTTTCCATTTTGCCGCGACCAACGCTCTACCGTGGGGTGAGCTAGGCGCACATATTACGAACCTTGATTCCACTCGGCGCTTTCCGTGCGCCGTAGCCCACCAAACTGGCGGAGGATTGGCAATGGTGGGCTACGGTGCGCTCCGAGCTTAGCGATAAACGGAAAGTTTTTTGAAATGCGCACCTAGCCCACCCGATTCTGACAAACCTTAGGGTCAGGCCATTTTTTCAGGTATACTAATGACTTGTATACAGTCCGCCCGCCTATCGGCGCTTTCCTCTTAAAACAGCAAGTCTCCAATTTCGTCACTTCGCTGTTGTGCCCCTCCCGTCTGGATCGGCTCGGAATTTATTCCGGCAGACGCGACTCTATTTTTATGACTAGGTGATTAATGTCTTTTTCCCAACTCGGCCTTAGTGCCGAACTGTTGCGCGCCGTTTCCGAACAGGGTTATGAACGACCCACTCCGGTGCAAAAACAGGCCATCCCCGTCGTGCTCAACGGGAAAGATTTACTGGCAGGTGCTCAAACCGGCACTGGCAAGACCGCTGGCTTCACGCTTCCTTTGCTGCAATTGCTGAACGAAACCCCCAACGCTCCGGCTTCAAAGCGCATGGTGAGGGCGCTGGTGCTGACACCTACCCGCGAACTGGCTGCGCAAGTCCATGAAAGCGTGGTGACTTACGGCAAGTATTTGCCCCTTCGTTCCACCGTGGTGTTCGGTGGCGTAGGCATCACCCCGCAAATCGACCGGCTACGCAAAGGCGTGGACATACTCGTGGCGACGCCCGGTCGATTGCTGGATCTTGTCGGACAAAGGGTATTGGATCTGTCCCGTGTCGAGATTCTGGTTTTAGACGAGGCCGACCGCATGTTGGACATGGGCTTCATTCATGATGTGCGCAGGATCATCCATCTATTGCCCCGCAAACGCCAAAATTTGCTATTTTCGGCGACTTTTTCCGATGAAATTAGAACCTTATCCAGCCAAATTTTACATGCTCCCGTTGAAGTCGAAGTAGCAAGACGAAACGCGCCGACAGAACTCGTCACCCAGATGGTTTACGCTGTCGACAGAGATAAGAAACGCGAGTTGTTGTCTTACCTAGTGGGTAGCGGACAATGGAAACAGGTGTTGGTGTTCGTGCGAACCAAGCACGGCGCTGACCGCTTAGCTCGTCAGTTGGAGCGCGATGGCATTAACTGTGCTGTTCTCCACGGCAATAAGAGCCAGGGCGCTCGCACATTGGCTTTGGCTGGTTTCAAGAACGGAAAAGTGGAAGTGCTCGTTGCGACCGACATCGCGGCTCGCGGCTTGGACATCGACCAATTGCCTCATGTCGTCAATTATGAATTGCCCAATGTACCGGAAGATTACGTTCATCGAATTGGCAGGACGGGTCGGGCAGGATCGACGGGCGAGGCTTTGTCTTTGGTTTGCCAAGAAGAGATCAAATTGCTGGCTGCAATTGAAAAGGTGTTAAAGCGGGAAATTCCTCGCATGGTGGCGCCCGGCTTCGAACCGCCCTTTTCACTGGACACACGCAATGCCAATCAAACTAGGTCTGCCCCATCACGCAACTCTCAGCGAACCAATGAGCCATCATCCCGTCGGAATTCGCAAACCCCTCAGGGACGATGGTATGGCGGTCCGCCCAAAGCTGGAAATGCTGGACCCAAGCGTTAGGGCGTAAATCTTGGGTTAGAGTCCACTCTTGATTATTCAGCGGGAGTGGCTTTTTCTATCGCCAGCCCCATGCAACTCATAATGTAGTCCGTCACATTGTTGGCAGCGGCATAAGCTTCCTTGGGGCCTCCAAAAATATCTTGATAGTCTTTGACCGCTTTTTCCAAGTCGGCAGGTGATTTCACTGAAGCAAATTTGGTAAATGCTTCAAAGTAGCGGATACGCTTGGGGTCGCCGGGGACAGGGGGAGCATCTTCTGTGATATTCGCCACCACACAATCGGCGATGTCTTCGGGTTTCAGCTTGTAATCCTTCAAATCGCTGTCATCCTTGAACTTTTCAGTGAGCACCTGTTTCAGGTCCTGTTGTTCCTTGCTGTTGCCGCAAGCGGTAAGGATGAGAGCGGCCACAAACACGGTGAGAATTTTTTTCATTGAATCAGCCTAAATGGGAATGTCTTATTGGAGCAAATTAAAACCATATTATGAAGGATAACCCGACAATCTTCCAGTATCTAGGATAAAAAACTTGTGGGATTCCAGCATGGCTTTAATGGCATTACAAAATTTTACTATTTGGATTCCAGAAATGCTTTGTTCATTATAATTTATTGGGCTAGACAAAACGCACTAATCAAAATCCTAATTTCTGAGGAACTTGCTTTTCAGCAATTAGTCATAAAGACAGTTCCTCCTCTGGAGATTTTGCATCGGTATGCAGTGACCCGCCGTAATAGCGGGTCTTTTTTTAACAGACCATGCTTACCTATCGTCAACATGATTATTTTAAACTGGATTGATTAGATGAAACCTTATGTGTTGATTACCGGAGCTTCCGGCGGATTAGGTCAGTGTGTCGCCAGAAAATTAACCACTCTTGGTTTTTCATTGGCATTAGTCAGCCGAAATTTGGAAAAAATTACCCCATTGGCTGAGGAACTTGATTCTTTGGCAATTGAAGCAGATATTTCAACACCTGAAGGCGCTGACTTAGCATTATCTACCTGTTTATCCAACTTCCAAAACCCGCCATCGGGTTTGGCTCTTTGTGCGGGTAATACACTTATTGCACCACTGCACAGAACCACCCCTGAACAATTTCGCGATTGCTTTTCCGCCAATTTCGATACTGCCTATTATACTTTGCAGGCTTATATCAACCAATGTTTGGATAAAGGCCAACCCGGCGTTGCTGTTTTGGTGAGTTCTGTCGTAGCTCGTATCGGAGTGGTTAACCATGAGGCTATTGCGGCTTGTAAAGGGGCTATTGAATCATTGACCCGCTCTGCGGCAGCGACTTATGCTCAAAAAAACATACGCATCAATGCCATTGCTCCGGGTTTGATGCGTTCGCCTTTGACAGAAAGATTATTTAATACGAATACCGAGAAACAGCTCGCTGCACAATATCCACTCGGTCGTTATGGTTCTGTTGAGGATGGTGCAGAGGCAATATGTTGGTTGTTATCAAATAATAGCAACTGGATTACGGGGCAGATAATTTCTGTTGATGGTGGCTTTACAGCTATCAGGCCGATGGTGAGGGTTTAAGAATAATTCCACCTTCTGTTATCATTGAATTAAATTTTTCCATATCTCAAATTGGCTTGGTTGCAAAAAGCACCGACCATTGATTCCACTATATTCTTGAAAAATCCTCCGAATGCTACTTTCAACAAAGGGTTTGAAAATTCAAAATCCAGTTCAAAAATAATTTCAGACCCTCCTTGGCTAGTCGGTTTAAAAAGCCAAGTACCCTTTAAATACTTGAAGGGTCCATCCACAAGATTCATATCAATTCTTTTGCTGTCTTCCATCACATTATCCGTAGTGAAAGACATCTTAATTTTACCTTTGGATAAAGTTATGGTGGCGACTTGACGATCTTCTGTTTTTAACTTTATAGATACGTCACTGCACATAGGTAAATAACGAGGATAGGTGGCGGAATCATTCACCAAGTCATACATTTGTTTGCAGGTGTAAGGTACACAGGCACTGGTATTTATTTGAGTCATGTTTCAGACTTCTCCAAATGGTTGTAATTTAGCAAACGTATTATTAGCTTGATGCTTTAACAGTCATTTCTTCTAAACAGTCGCTCAGCTTTTTGATTTCTTCTTCTGCTTTTACCTGTGCGGTTACGTCATATTGAACGCCAAGGTAGTACATAAGTTTACCTTCATTGTCAAATAGCGGCGTGAGGGCCAAATGGTTGTAAAATAGTTCACCATTTTTTCGATGATTGCGAATAGTCACTTCGATTGGCTGACAATTGTCGATGGCTTCCCTGAGTTTGAATCGGGCTTCTTGGTCTCGTTCGTCCCCCTGTAGAAATCGGCAATTATGCCCAATAATCTCATCTTGACCATATCCAGTCATGGTTTCAAATGATTTATTGGCGTATACGATAGGCATATCTTCCTGATCGGGATCAGCCAAGGTGATTCCATTCACCGAGGAATCCAAAATTTTAGAAAGTATTTGCGGGATCAAGCCCGGATCTTTTTCAACAACAAATGTCATTTTGATTTTCTCGCTAGGGTGACAGAGGGTAGTTTGACTACCGTTTCGCTATCTATTGGACTCAATTAGGCGCTTTATATTTCTCACAGTTCGGTCTGCGCCATCTTGCACAACAACACGAATCAATTTCTCGAATGGCCGCATGAACATTTGAATTTCCAATAACTCAAAGGTAAAAGTTAGCCGGGTCGTTTTTCCCGAGTTCAATTCAGCCACTTCATAAGTGCAACGGTAAGGGTCGACGACACCGCTGAAACAAAGCTTTTTGTCCAACTCGTAAATCTTGACTTCGAATTTGGAATCTGAGCGATGTCCTTGGTCAACCCGCACCTGCCTTGCCCTCGTTCCCAATTTCACCGGTCCTTCGGTCAGGGACTCCAATTGAACCACTTCCGGTGACCATTTAGGATAGTTTTGGAAGAAATCTGCGCCTATGAATCGAAAAACCTCATCTATTGGCCTTTCAATCGTGATGCTTGCCGTTCCAACTACCGGATTTTTCGAACTTAGACCGAACATAATTTAATCTCCATGCTTAACCGACAGACTCGATTCTTGTCCTAAGCTTGTTTATTGACCGTCAAAAACTCCCGAACCTGTTTCACTACGCCCATGGAGAGTACGGTTTTATACAAAGTTTCCAAATATCTCTCATCAACCCCGTTCAAACCAATGGCGGTTGGCTCCTGGGTGTTCAGAGTACCGAAAAACCTATCCCAAAATGAAAACACAGCACCATAATTGCTATCATGCTCAACTCGCAATACAGAATGATGAACCCTATGCAGTTGTGGCACAATCAAAATCTTCGCTAGATATTTTTCACCCGGAAAAGTGACATTGGTGTGGTGGAAAAGGACAAATAGCGTGATTAAAGTTTGGCTGACCAGAATCACGTCAGGGGCTACACCCCAAATCCCTATGAAAGCGACTCGAACCAAGACTTCCATGAATAGCTCCCCTATATGGAAGCGCAAGCCAGTGGTGACGTTCAGAGTCTTGTCGCTGTGATGGACTTTGTGAAAAACCCATAGCGCATCAATGTGATGGGTTGTGTAGTGCCATACGTACATGGTCAAATCAAGCATCAGAAAAGTGATCAGATACTTCAGCGGCCCGTCCTCAAGCGAACTTAGTAAGCCATAACCTGAAAATTGTTGGGCGATAAAATACAATGAAGGTATGGACAGTAACGATAGTGTTATGTCATTGAAAAGATATGTGAAAATATTGCTCGCGTAGGACTTTTTGAGCATTTTCAGGCCGGGCCTTAAAAATGGGCGGCGAAATTCGAGTCTGACGCAAGCAATTAGGAAAAGCACGAAGATCAAAGCAAGCAAATCGTCTGTTTCAACTGCTGAAAAATATGATGCCATTGTCGTTTTCCTCTAATGTGGGGGTTCCATTGAAAGCTTACTCCAAAAAAAAATATTGTCAAGCATTTGTTTAGTTCATATCATAGACAACCTGAACATCACTCATCCTCTAAACTATTGACAGCTTAAACCTATGACAGTTTCCCAAAATGTAGAACCGACCTATGGAATAGCGGCTGTTTCCCGACTCACCGGTATTCCAGTCGATACGCTGAGAGTTTGGGAGCGGCGCTACCAGATTGTGACGCCCGAAAGAACCGAGAATAAAAGGGTGTACACGCACGCGGATGTGGGTCGGCTGACATTGATTAAACAACTTGTCGACCATGGACACGCCATCAGTGCAGTGGCTCACAAGTCGGAAACCGAGCTACTGGAACTCAAGCAAGTTCATCTCGAATCGCAGGCACTTATCGCCCCCACCAACCAGCCCTTGCGCACACTTGTTTATGGGGACTCGCTTCCATTTTTGTTACCTCAATGGAAAGATAGCCTTAGTTTCATAGACTTAATAGGATGTCATCAATCGTTTTTGGCTTTTGAGGATGCGGTAAAAGCAGAAAAGCCAGACTTGCTGATTTTGGAAATGCCCGCCCTCCGTCATGAAAAGCTGACCGATATTCGCAATTTGGTCTCCCTTTACCGTCCGCAAAAAATCGTGGTAATTTATACCTTCGGCATGAAGGTTCTTTTAAATGAACTAGACAAGATGGGCGTTGTCACAATGAGGTCACCTGTCACCGTCAATCAATTGCGACAAATTTGCATGGTTGATGCCGGAAACCAATCGCCTAACCCGATTGTCTTACAGACATCTGGATTGCCAAAGGAAACCATACCCGTCCGGCGCTTTGACAGTGAAATGTTAGCTGCTGCTGCGACGGTGAAGACCAAGATACAATGCGAATGCCCACAGCACTTGGCGGATTTGCTGTTCCGCCTGAATGCATTCGAGGCTTATAGTGCTGATTGCGAAAATCGAAATGACCAAGATGCCGCCTTGCACCAACATCTACACCAAGAAACGGCAAGGGCACGCGCAATTTTGGAGGATGCACTGGATTATTTGATTCAGTGCGAAAATATCGAACTCGTCTAAACGGGCATAACAATGAAAAATTTATCAACAAAAACAATCGGTCACATTAAAAATGCCTTATTCATTGCTTGCCTAATCCCTCTGACGAAGCTGCTTTTCGCGTTTTTCACCGATACTTTTGGCCCGGACCCAGTGGCGGACATTACCCATGTGACGGGTATTTGGACGCTCAATCTATTGATCGCAACCTTGACGATCACTCCATTGCGCAAATGGACGCATTGGAATTGGTTAATGCGATTGCGCAGGACACTCGCCATGTTCGCTTTTTTTTATGCCAGTTTGCATCTTTTGAGTTACTTGATATTCGATCAATTACTCGACTGGGCAGAAATAGGCAGGGACTTGTCCAAAAGACCCTATATGATAGCCGGTATGACCAGCTTCATCCTGATGATTCCATTGGCAATCACCTCGACAACGGCAATGATGAAAAGGTTGGGTGGGCGAAATTGGCAATTATTGCATCGGCTTGCCTATCCAGTTGCCGCTGCCGGGGTTTTGCATTATCTATGGTTAGTCAAGCAAGATATTACTCAACCTTCCCTCTACGCCATTGCCTTGTTGTTACTTTTCTGCTTACGCTTGACTAAATCGAAACCGCCCACAGGGGTTCATGTAAAGCTTAAGCCCTTGGGAGGAATCCAAGTAAGCTTGAATGATAGCAATCCCCCTGCCTAAGCAATAGAATTGAATACGCGATGCTTGATTGTTCTGTCAAAGCAAGCTTTGACGCTCCAACCCTAGGCGAGTTGGAGCTATGAACCTGTTCATTTTTTGGCTTCACCATCGCCTTCATCAGATTCTTTTTTGGGTGGCGGGGTAGAATCCGTCAATACCATCTGGCTTCCGGTCAGTTTTAACTCGAAAACATTGGAGACATGGGATGTGATTGGCGCAGACACCCGCCAACGGGCCGATCCAAGGTTACGAAAACCGGCATAAGCACCCAGAAAACCAGTCCCGGCTTCAGGTTCGATGAAATAGGTCTTTTTCTCCCCCGGTCTCAGCATCACCTCTTGCTTACGTGCCAAATCTGCGGCTAGGGCGGTTTGGTCTTGTTGGTTAATGGCAAAATAATCGGCTGCATTGAAACTGCTCAAACCTTTCAATTCATAAATTCGCAACAACACTGGGGATGCCTTACCCTCTTTATTAGGATTGACATCTTGGGCCGCCTCGACTCGCAACTCAATTTTGGTGGGTGGCAATGGGGGTGGAGGCTCGTCCTTCGCACCGAAGCACCCCGTCAATGAAATGGCTAAAACAGCCGTAATACCTGTTAGGCGAAAACTCATCACAACGACTCCTGTTTATACATTGATGTATAAGCTAAAGCATAAGCAAGCCCTAGGGCAAGGACCATTGCAAAATAAAAATTTATTGCCCCCACCTTGAATAAATCGAATGGCGAAACCATATCCACACCCATCGTTAACCCTATCCGAGGAAAAACTCATGACAACACTTTACGAACCCTGGAACCTGATCTCACAATTACAAAGAGAACTGGAGCGCAAGCAAGAAATGAACAATGGCATCGCAGAAGGCGCTTCGGCCACTGCCGAATGGGTGCCGGCTGTAGACATCAAAGAGGAGCCAGAACGCTATGTGCTTTTGGCTGACCTGCCCGGTGTCAATCCCACTGGCATTGATGTGGGCATGGAAAACGGCATACTCACCCTCAGCGGCAAACGTGAAACCGAGGCAAAGTCCCAACGCGATGCCTATAAGCGTGTCGAACGTCATTTTGGCACTTTCCACCGCCGGTTTTCACTGCCTGACACGGTCGATGCCGAAGGCATCACCGCGAAATATGCCAATGGTGTGCTAGAAATCGTCATCCCGAAAAAGTCAGTGGTGCAACCGAAGAAGATCGTCGTGGTCAGCGAAGGCTGAGAGCTAAACGGCGACACTATAGAGGGGCAGATTGCCCCTCTTTTTTTTCAAATATTTTCAATTTTCATGTCTTCCGCATCTACAGCCCCACTATAATGGAAACTTGGCTGTGAGGGGTAAACGACCGTGAACCACGAAGACAAAGCTTTTTTTGATCAAGAAATGGCGGGGGTGCGCCCCCTAAAAAGCGAAACTGCCCTAAAGCAGCAAAACCGCCACGCCAAACCGGAACCGGGGACGCTTTATCGCCGGGCAGCGGCACAACGCCCGGCTGAAGGGGATGACAATTTTCTCACCACCGGGTTTGTTGATTTTGTACGCCCACAGGATGTGCTTAGCTTCAAACGTGGCGGGATTCAAAATGGGGTTTTTTATTCCCTGCAACGCGGCGGATACAGGATTGAGGCGACACTGGACTTGCACCTGATGAGCGTGGAAGATGCCAGAGTCGAAGTGTTCCGATTTATCCACGATTGCGTCCGCTACGAGGTTCGCACTGCTTTGATTAACCACGGCAAAGGCGCAAGGAGCAAAGACAGCCAAGCGATGATTAAGAGCTATGTTGCCCGTTGGCTACCCCAATTCAAAGAAATCATGGCCTTCCATAGCGCCCAGGGATTCCATGGGGGAACCGGTGCAGTTTATGTGTTATTGCGCAAAACGGAAAAAGCCAAGGACAGGGCGAGGGAGCGGCTCGGCTTGACTTCAGGCAAACCTGAACCCGGTTTAAGGTAAGGGCTTGGGTTCGCCTAGCCAACTCCATTTGGCCTATCTGGACTCCGTTCGGGGCTTGGCGGCTTTAGCGGTAATCGGCTCGCATTATGTACGTGCCTATGATCTTCCCTGCCGCAGCAGTTTCTGCGACCGCCTGCTGACTTACTCGCCTTTGCATATTGGGTGGGATGGCGGCGCGGCGGTTTCCCTCTTTTTTGTACTCAGCGGTATGGTGCTTTCCCTAAAGCATTTCCGCCATACACAAAACCCAACCCTAACCCATGTCCGGCTACCAGCCTACATTCTGGCGCGACTATTCAGAATCTGGCCGGCTTATCTAGTAATGTTGTCGATTAGCGCCTTGCTTTATCAACACTATCCATGGGCTTCACTCAGCGAACCCAGCACCATCCCCAAGCTGAACGATTGGATACCCAGCTTGTGGGGAAAACCCGCAGGGTGGGCGGAATTTATCCATGACAGCTTTTTATTAGGCATGAAAATGGACATGCGCTTCCTGCCGCAAGCTTGGACCTTGAGCATCGAACTGAGTTTGTCCCTACTCATCCCTGCAGGCATTTTATTGGCGGCCAGACATTCCTCCTGGCTGGTGTTTTTTACCTTAATGGCGATCTATCCCTTGGGGGTTTCACCCTATTTATTCCATTTTATGCTGGGGATACTGGTGGCCAAGCATCATGTTGCCATTGTCAGTCGATTAAAGACCAATACCCGATTGAGATTATTGGCATGGGTATTCGGTCTGTTTCTATACACCCTAGGCGAGTCGTTTGAACGTTTGATCCACCCGCAACTGCTTGATTGGTTGACTGGAATGGGTTGCGCCATGGTGTTATTGTGCATCATGGCAACGGTCAAATTTCAGCAAATACTGTCTTTCCCGGCACTCCGCTATCTAGGGAAGGTTTCCTATAGTATATATCTAGTGCATTTCGCGGTATTGATTAATGCCACCCCGCTGTTTTTGTCCTTAGTTCATGCTTCCGAAGAAAGGTTTTATGTCGCTTGGTGGCTAGGGTTAGCCGCGACCATTGCTTGCTCAGTGGGTTTTGCCGCACCCTGCTATCGGTTTATCGAAGTTCCCAGCATGGCTTTAGGCAAGCGACTGGGCAGGCTAGTCAGAGGCTAGCGGCTAGAAAAAACGTAAGCCATCCAGTGACCACTGCCCACTATTTACTTATCACTTCATCTATCAGGAATTACCATGACTAAGCTCGACTTATCAGCCCTCAACCAAAGTTTTGGCATAGACGGCCACATAAGTTTTAAGAAAGGACCCGGCGGGTTGGCAATAGCCGAGGTCAGCAACCTACACGCCAGTGCCAGCCTATTCCTCCAAGGCGCACATCTAGCAAGTTGGACCCCACGCCGACAACAGCCGGTGATTTGGCTTTCACCCACGGCCCAGTTTAACAAAGGCAAAACCATCCGTGGCGGCATTCCTGTCTGCTGGCCTTGGTTCGCCACCCATCCTAGCGAACCAAGCTTTCCCTTCCACGGCATAGCCCGTACCTCGCTTTGGGAAGTAATCGAAACCGCCATGCTGGATGACGGCAGCACCCGCTTGCGCCTGAGCCTACCCTCTAGCGAAGCCGGAAAAGCCGTATGGCCGCATCCTACGTCAGTGGAAATTTGCTTTACGATAGGTAGCACCTTGGAAATCGAACTGACCACCCGTAACGAGGGAACCGAGCCAGTGGTCATAGGCCAAGCCCTGCATACTTATTTCCGGGTCGGCGATGTCAAGCAAATTGCCATAAAAGGTTTGGAAGGTTTTACCTACCTCGACAAGTTGGAAGCTGACCAGCGAAAACAACAAGACGGACCCATCAGCATTAATGGAGAGGTGGATCGCATCTATCTGGACCAAGGCGGCGATTGCTATATTGAAGACCCTAGCCTAAAACGCCGCATTGTCATCAACAAACAAGGCAGTCATTCCACCATCGTCTGGAACCCCGGTGCGGAAAAGGCAGCGAAGATTGTCGATATGGGCGAGACCTGTCATGCCAACATGGTTTGCGTCGAAACCGCCAACGCCGCCAATGATGTGATCACTCTCGCGCCGGGGGCGGAGCATAGGCTTTCAGTGAGGTATAGTGTGGAAATTTTGTAGTTTTAGGCTTCATAAGGGATGTGAAATTCGCTACACATGTTGTAGGTTTAAAATTTTTCAAACGGTGTCAGCCCATGCCCAGCGAAAAAATGATACAGTGAGCCATGGGCGACAAAGACATCATTTCAAAAGAAATATTCCAACGGCTGGTGCAGGATTTTGCAACCTATCTGTTCCATTTGAACGTCACCGACGTGGAATTGCTGGACACCGAGCATCATCGCATTGAAGACCGCCGTGCCGATTTGGTCGCCCGTGTCACGGGTATTGACAGTCAGGTCTTCTTGCTGCACATTGAAATCCAGAACGCCAACGATGCTTCAATGCCTAAACGGATGTTGCGCTATTTGGCCGATTTGCTATTGGCTTATCCTGGACTGCCAATCAAGCAGTATTTGGTGTATATCGGCAAGGAATCTTTACGCATGGCGGATGGTCTTGAGTTGGAGCAAATGCACTACCGCTATCATGTCATTGACATGCATAAAGTCGATTGTAATGATTTGCTAAAACAAGACTCCCCGGATGCCTGGGTCATGGCGGTATTATGCGATTTTCAGGACCGACCACCGCGCACTGTCATCCACGAGATACTCAGCCGTTTGGTGGAGCGGCTGCATGAAGCCCCACCGCGTCTGCGCGAATATGTCGAAATGTTGGAAATCCTATCAACCAACCGTGATTTAAACCTGAACATTGAGGAGGAATTGGAAATGCTGACCATTGACCTAGAAAAACTTCCCTCGTATCGAATAGGTGAACGAAGAGGCATGGAAAAAGGTATGGAACAAGGCTTGGAACAAGGCGCTCATGAAAAAGCTCAAACCATCGCCAAGGAGCTTCTGAACGCCGGCATTCCCCCAACTCAAGTTGTCATGTTCACCCAATTGACGTTGGCGGAGATTGAGAGTTTGAAAAAGGCGCAGATGGATGCTTGAAGGCTTGGTAATGCTGCTGGTTTTCTGACATTTCCGGCATGACATGGAATTTCTGATGTCGTCGCCAACCAGCCCCCGCGTCTTCATCAGCTACAGCCACGACAACCGCGCCCATTGCGATGCGGTTTTGGCACTCGCCCAACAACTGCGCCATGACGGCATTGCCGCCGAACTCGATCAATTCCACCAAGAGGAACTACTGCACTGGCCGAGTTGGTGCGAAGAGCAGATGCGGCCCGAGAATGCCGACTTTGTGCTGTGTATCTGCACGGCGGAATACCGCAGCCGGGTCGAAAACCGCGCCGCAGCCGATGTCGGCAAGGGCGTGTTTTGGGAGGGCCGGCGCGTCTACAACGAGATTTACCGCAATAAAGGCAACCACCGCTTCGTGCCGGTGTTGTTGGCTGCCGCCACGGACACCGACATCCCCGAAATGCTGGACGGCTATACTGGGTTCAAACTTGATAGCTTAGGCTTGGCTGACACCCACAGCGCTTACGCCAAACTTTACCGATTGTTGACTGGGCAACCCGGTACTAGCGGCGCGGTGGTGGGTGCAACCGTCGCCTTGCCGTCCTTGCCGGTGGAAGAACGGCAGACCGATTTCATGACGCTTATGACCGCGGGTTTTCATCGGATCAACAGCAAGCTGGATCAACTCCCGCAACTGACCGCGCAAGCTGTCGCCTATCAATTCAATGCCAGATCCGTTGCTAACCGGCTGCGGGATGAAATTGAACAACGCTTCCAAGCCGATTTAGCAACCGCGCATCAGGCCGGTAAAAACTACGAAGCGATTATCGAACTGGAAAAGAACCGCGACGCGGCCTTGAACAGGGTCGATGATATAGTCAGCTTCATCGAACAAGGCTTGGCCGGAACCCCCGACCCGATCTTCAAAGAAGCCACTAAACTCTTGGAACTGCAAGGTAGTGACGCGGCTTTGGGTTATTTGGAAAGCCGCCGCGCCAAGATACTCGCCAATGCCGACCAATACGCACAACAAGCCGAAGCGGCGGAGGAAAAACTTCATGACAGCCTGCGGCCTTTGTTGCTGGAAGCCGAGATACGCGAAGGCCGGCAGGAATGGGAGGCGGCATTGAAACTCTTGCAGACCGTTGCCGAGAAAGCGCCGCATTGGTGGTATGCGCGGACAGAGTTGGGCAGTCAGTTACGGAATCTGGCCCGCTACACCGAGGCCGAGTCACATCTACGCGACGCCGTTTCTTTGGCAGTGGATGAAAAAGACCAAGCATCTGCGCTGAACAGCCTCGCCCTGTTACTGCAAGACACCAATCGCTTCGCGGAGGGGGAGCCGCTGATGCGCAGGGCGTTGGCTATCTACGAGAAGAGCTACGGGCCGGAGCATCCCAATGTCGCAGCAGCCCTCAACAACCTCGCCACATTGCTGAACGCTACCAACCGCTTAGCGGACGCGGAGCCACTGATGCGCAGGGCGCTGGCAATCGACGAGAAAAGCTACGGGACTGAGCATCCCGCTGTCGCCATAGACCTCAACAACCTCGCCACGTTGATGTATGCCACCAACCGTTTGGCGGAGGCGGAGCCGTTAATGCGCAGGGCGTTGGCTATCGACGAGAAAAGCTACGGGCCGGAGCATCCCATGGTCGCCATCCGCCTCAACAATCTCGCCCTGTTGCTGAAAGACACAAATCGTTTGGCGGAGGCGGAGCCGGTGATGCGCAGGGTGGTGGTCGTTTTCGAAAAAAGTTATGGGGCAGATCATCCCGATGTCGCCACCGCCCTAAACAATCTTGCCCTTGTGCTGCAAGCCACCAACCGCTTGGCGGAGGCGGAGCCGCTGATGCGTAGACATTTAATCGTTTACCTCAAATTCACCCGCGTCACTGGCCACGAACATCCGAATTTATGGCAAGCGATAACCAACTACCAACAACTGCTCATCGAAACCGGCCTGAAGCCAACCCAAATCACCCAACGCCTAGCCGAGATCGGCCAGCAAGCCGGCTACACGGCGGAGGAATGGCACAAGCTGTTGCAAACGGAGAAGTAGGCCGGAATAAGCCCGCCTGCGGGCGTTTCCGGCAAAATGGCACATCGCCGCCCGAATGCAAACGCCGGAAACGGTCGCTGTGCGACCTTATTCCGGCCTACGTTTTTTTCGCTGGTTCCCAACGTCCACGTTGGGAACCCGGTCTTGGAAGCTCTGCTTCTTCATAGAATTCACCCAAACCTAATCCTTGACTAGAAAGCTCATTTCATTAGGTTTCCATTTTGCCTTCATGCAAGCAAGCCCTTTGTCGATAAGGGTGAAACCATCACATTGCCTTTGTGTCACACAGGAAAAGCATGTAAAATTTCTTACAAGCACTGCAACACCCAACTGGAAAATTACCATGGCCACCATCGCCTTCGACACCCTCAAATTCGTTGAGAGACTCATTGCCGCCGGCATACCGGAAGGACAGGCCAAGGCCGAGGCGGAAGCCTTGCAAAGCGTGTTCGCCGAGGCGCTTGACTCGCAACTTGCCACCAAGGCCGACATCCTGCGGATGGATGCCAAGCTGGATCGGATGGAGGCCAAGCTATCCGGCGAATTGACCTTGGTCAAGTGGATGCTGGCCCTTGTGGTCGCTGCGGAAGTCATGCCGCTTGCCGCCAAGCTTTTCCAATAAACCAAACCCGTCTAACATTCAACCACACGGCCAGGAGTTAGAGATGCATGGCCGAGTGATTCATCCATGCGGATCAGCCATTGAGATGTGCGGCTGGACGATTCATCCGCGTATTTCTGTTGTTGATACACACGAATGAGCCTTTCATTCGTGCGGCTGAGTCTTCCATTGCCATGGCTGAATCATCCATGGGTGTGGCTGGAACGTCACTTTTCCAGCGAACAATTTATCTACATGATTTTAAACAATAATATTGACTGCGGCTGAGTCTTTCATCCGCACGGCTGAAAGGCTCAGCCACGCCATTCCAAGGCTGGTTGGCCTATGCCGGGTTTCGATAGCTAGACAGCCGTTCTGGACAGGTATGCGCGGGTTGTTGGTTCAAGCGCAGCAATCACATTGCCAGTTAGTTCTGGTTCCCAACGTCCACGTTGGGAACCCAATTTTGGAAGCTCAGCTTCACAAATCCGAAAAACTGTTGCCACTAACAAAACCGCAACGAGCAAATATCAGGGCAATCCAATAAACCCATCCTAGGAGCCAAGCCATGACTGAATCAACCCTATACCGCGAATGTGTCCTAACCGAAATTGATACATTGCCTGACGAATATTTGACCTTTGTGTTGCAGTGGGTTCATACCCTGCGTGAAAGCATCGCACTCAAGCCAGCGGCGGCAAGTCTGCGGCAAGCTTGGATCGAAGCGCGGCAGGGTCTGACTTATCCAATTGAAACCCTCTGGGATGGCATTGATGCAGACTGAAACCGAAACCCCCGCTTTAAAATTCGCTTCACCCCAGAGTTTAAACGTAATCTACGCCAGCTTTCCAAGAAGTATCGCCGGATTCGCTCGGATATTCAGCCCATCCTTGTTGCCTTAAGCGCCGGCGATCTTGACATCGTTCCCACGCTCCTCGTCACTGCCATTTAGTAAAGTGGAACGATAACATACCGTTTGAAGTTCCGGCTTCAGCCGGTCCTTTCCGGTTAGTTTTCCGCCTAAAGGCGGGACTACGAACGCTAATAGCGGAGCTTGGGAACGAGCATTAACTTCCTCACTTACCTTGCCCGGTAAAAAAATGTTACAGTGAGCCATGGGCGACAAAGACATCATTTCAAAAGAAATATTCCAACGGCTGGTGCAGGATTTTGCAACCTATCTGTTCCAGAGGAATTGGAAATGTTG